>CAIXBE010000556.1 GCA_903917595.1 uncultured Rhodobacterales bacterium | reverse complement strand
CGGCCAGGTCCGCGCCAAGGGCGAGGCGCGGCGTACCCGGTCCGATTTCATGAAGCTGGAACAGGAACGGGGCATCTCCGTCTCCGCCTCTGCCATGTCCTACGATTACCGCGAGTGGCGGTTCAATCTGGTCGACACCCCCGGCCACTCTGATTTCTCCGAAGATACCTACCGCACCCTCACCGCCGTTGATGCCGCCATCATGGTGATCGACGGGGCCAAGGGGGTGGAAAGCCAGACCCAGAAACTCTTCGAAGTCTGCCGCATGCGCGACCTTCCCATCCTGACCTTCTGCAACAAGATGGACCGCGAAAGCCGCGACGTGTTCGAGATCATTGACGAGATTCAGGAAAACCTTGCCATCGACGTAACGCCGGCAAGCTGGCCCATCGGGGTTGGTCGCGATTTCGTGGGCGCCTATGATCTGCTTCACAACCGCCTTGAAATCATGGATCGGGCCGACCGCAACAAAGTGGCCGAGTCGATCAAGATCGACGGCCTCGATGACCCCAACCTCGCCCTCCACGTGCCCGCAGAGTTGCTGGCCAAGCTGAAGGAAGAGTTGGAGATGGCCCGCGAACTCCTGCCCGCCTTCGACCGCGCCGCGTTCCTGAATGGCTCGATGACACCGATCTGGTTCGGCTCGGCGATCAATTCGTTCGGGGTCAAGGAACTGATGGACGGCATGGGCGAGTATGGCCCCGAACCCCAACCGCAAAAGGCCGATACTCGGCAAGTGGGGGCCGAGGAACCGACCGTGGCCGGTTTCGTCTTCAAGGTCCAAGCGAACATGGACCCCAAACACCGCGACCGGGTTGCCTTTGTCCGCCTCGCCTCGGGGCACTTTGTGCGGGGCATGAAGCTACTTCACGTTCGCACCAAGAAACCGATGGCGATTGCCAACCCCGTGATGTTCCTCGCCGCCGATCGCGAGCTGGCCGAGGAGGCCTGGGCCGGCGACATCATCGGCATTCCAAACCACGGCCAGCTTCGCATTGGCGACGCCCTGACCGAAGGCGAGGCGCTGCGTTTTACCGGCATCCCGTCGTTTGCGCCGGAACTGCTTCAGACCGTGCGTGCGATGGACCCGATGAAGGCCAAGCATCTGGAAAAGGCGCTGATGCAGTTTGCTGAAGAGGGCGCCGCAAAAGTCTTCAAGCCAATGATCGGGTCCGGCTATATTGTGGGTGTTGTCGGCCAGTTGCAGTTCGAGGTTCTGGCCAGCCGCATCGAGGAGGAATACTCCCTTCCCGTCCGCTTCGAGCCCTCAAACTTCACCTCGGCCCGCTGGGTGTCGGGTACCAAGGCCGAGGTGGAAAAGCTGGCCAACGTCAACAAGGGCCACATGGCGACGGACAGCGACGGAGACATGGTTTTCCTGACCCGGCTCAAGTGGGACATCGACCGGGTTGAGCGCGACTATCCGGCAGTCAAGCTGACGGCGACCAAGGAAATGATGGTCTGACGGTCAACCGACCGTCAAATCCATCGTGACTTCGGCCTTCAACAGCTTGGAAATCGGGCAACCGGCCTTGGCCTTGTCGGCCAGATCGCGGATGACAGCTTCGGTCGCGGCGGCTTTGACCGTGACGGTCAGATGCGCAGCCACCACAGTTGGGCTGCCTTCGGTCGTCGGGTCCAACTTGATGGTCGATGTCGCGCTGATCCTGACTGGAACAATGTTTGCGCCGCCCATCAAAGCTGACAGGAACATGGCATAGCAACCGGCATGGGCTGCGCCGATCAACTCTTCGGGGTTGGCGCCCTTGCCGGCCTCGAAACGTGTGGCAAAGGAATAGGGTGTATCGGTCAGGGCGCCGCTCTGGCTGGTCAACGTGCCGCCGCCCTCCTTCAGGCTGCCTGTCCACATCGCGCTGGCTG
>CAIXBE010000555.1 GCA_903917595.1 uncultured Rhodobacterales bacterium | reverse complement strand
GCTTGTGCCGCCTGCCACAACCCGCACACCATCGGCCAGTGCAACGATTGCGGCGATTGCATTGCCGCCTGCGCGCCCGCAGCCCTGACCATGGTATCAGGCCGCATCGCCTTTGATCCGGCCCTGTGCACCCAGTGCGACGCCTGCCTTGTGGCCTGCCCGATCAGCGCCAGCCCGATGGCCGTGACCTATACCGTGGCCGATATTCTGCTGCTGCTGCACCGGCACCGCGCCTTTCTGTCCGGCGTCACCGTGTCAGGCGGCGAGCCGACCCTGCAAAGCGGCTTTGTCCGCGACCTGTTCACCGCCATCCACGCCGAGCCTGCGCTGGCGGACCTGACCTGCTTTATCGACAGCAATGGTCACCTTGGCACGCAGGGCTGGCGCGACCTGTTGCCTGTCACCGACGGCGTGATGATGGATATCAAGGCTTTTGATCCAACCCTGCACACGGCCATGACCGGGCGCAGCAATGCCCGCAGTCTGACCAGCGCCAAGTTGACCCATGCCGCGGGCAAGCTGCACGAGTTGCGCTTTTTGCTGGTTCCCGGCCAGACCGACAGTGACGCCGAAATCAGCCATCTGATCCGGTTCTGCCACGACCTCGGCGGCCCGCTGCGGATCAGGTTGAACGCCTTTCATCCCCAAGGCACGGCAGGGGCGGCCGCCCTTGCGCCCTCAATGCCGCACGAAAGGGTCGAAGCCGTGGCCGAACAGTTGCGCGCCGCAGGGCTTGGCACGGTGATCTTGCCGACGGTCTGGCTGTGAAGGCCAGATCCGACGTTTCCGAAGCCCCGAAAAAGCAGCTTTCCCGCGAGCTAGCGGAGCATCGCCATGGCGACTGAACCTGCCTGCCCAATGAAAGCGCCAACGCCCGATCTGCCGCCAAAGCCGGGTTCACGACAGGAAAAGGTGTCTTTTCTGGGCTATCTGAAGCTGTTTCGCCGCGACATCCTGTCGGCCCAGCCCGCACGGCTGTACCACGCCTGGATGGCGGAATTTCGCACGCCGTTTTTCCGGTCTTACCTGTGCAACGATCCGCAGCTTGTCGATCTGGTGCTGAAACGGCGGCCGATGGATTTCCCGAAATCCGACCGTATCCGCGAGGGGCTGAAGCCCTTGTTGCGCGAGTCGGTTTTCATCACCAATGGTGCAACCTGGGAGCGTCAGCGCTGCATCATCGACCCGGCCTTTGAAAGCGGCCGTCTGCGTGAGGTGTTTCCCGCGATGTGGGATGCGTCCGTGGCCGCTTGCGCCCGGCTGCAAGCCGTGGCCGATGGCCGCCCGGTCGAGATCGAGGCGGAAACCAGCCATCTGGCCGCCGATGTGATCTTTCGCACCCTGTTTTCGATTCCGATCGAAAATGAGGCTGCCGCCGCGGTGTTCAAGACCTTCCGCGCCCATGAATCGGCGCGGCCCCTGGTGAATATCGGTGCGCTGCTACCCCTGCCTGCGTGGTTTCCGCGCTTTCACTCGCGCCGCACCAAGGCCACGGCGCAAACCATCCGGGGCCTGATTGAACAGCTGACAACGGCGCGCGCGGCGCAGATCGCCGCAGGCACCGCCCCCGATGGTCTGGCGACCAAGATCATGACCACCGCCGATCCTGAAACCGGGCAGGTGTTTTCCAAGGCCGAAATGGTCGATCAGGTGGCGATCTTCTTTCTGGCCGGGCATGAAACCTCGGCTTCGGCGCTGGGCTGGGCACTGTACTTGCTGGCCCTTTATCCCGACTGGCAAGACAAGGTCGCAGACGAGGCGCTGGAAGCCTTTGACCCTGAGAAGATCTATTTCTCGACCCTGTCGAAACTGCCCGTCACCCGCGCCGTTTTCCGCGAGACGATGCGGCTTTACCCGCCCGTGCCGATGTTCGTGCGCGAGGCGCGCTGCCCCGAAACCTTCCGCGACCGCGAACTTCCCAAGGGCGCGCAGGTCATCATCAGCCCCTGGCACCTGCACCGCCACGAACGGATCTGGGACGACCCCGACGCGTTTCAGCCCGACCGCTTTGATACGCCCAATGGCCGCGCCGGACTGCGCTCGGCCTATATCCCGTTCTCGGCGGGCGCGCGGGTGTGCCCCGGCAGTGCCTTTGCCATGGCCGAAGGCACTTTGCTGCTGGCAATGCTGGTGCGCGCCTTCAAACTGGAACGCGTGGTGGGGGCCGATCCGGTTCCGGCAGCGCATCTGACCGTGCGGGCGAAAGACGGCATCTGGCTGCGCCTGACGCCACGCAACCCCCCTCTGGAACAGGACAAAGTGGAAAGATGAGCACCGAAACCCGCCCCGCAGGCCGCAAAACGCTGCGCGCCGCCCCTTATTGGATCACCCTCAGCTTTGCGCCACTGGTCGTTCTGGCCGTGATGCAAGGCGGCTGGACGATCCTTTTGATCCCGTTCTACGGCTGGGTTCTGATGACCCTGCTGGACAGCCTGCTTGGCCCCGACCCGTCAAACGCCGATCTGAACACGCCCGAGGCCGATCTGATCTGGTTCCGGCTGCTGACCTGGATCTGGATGCCGCTGCAAGCCGCCCTGCTGTTTGGCACGATCTGGTATCTGACCCACGGCGCCGATCATTCCGCCCTTGAGATCATCGGTATCATGTTTGGCATCGGCGTTACCACCGGAACGGTTGGCATTGTCTATGCCCATGAGTTGTTTCACAAAACCAACCGGTATGAACCGATTTTGGGCGATCTTCTGCTGGCGATGGTGCTGTACGGCCATTTCCGGACCGAGCATATGATCGTGCATCACCCTTATGTCGGCACCGGGCGCGATACGGTGACCGCGCGCTATAACGAAGGCTTCCACCGCTATTTCCCGCGCGTGCTGCGCCAGGGGCTGGGGTCTGCCTGGCGTGCCGAAGCGGCGATGCTGGCACGCCGCCGCTTGCCCGGCTGGCATTGGCGCAATCCGATGTGGAAATATCTGGCCCTTGCCAGTGTGGCCCTGGCGCTGGCCTTCGCGGTGGGCGGCTGGCTCGGGATTGGCCTGTTCGCGTTTCAGGCTTTTGTCGCGGTGTGGCAACTGGAACTGACCAACTACGTCGAGCATTACGGGCTGACGCGGAAATATCTTGGCGACAACCGCTATGAACCCGTCCAGCCGCATCACTCGTGGGATTCGGTCTATGGGGTGTCAAACCTGCTGCTGATCAACCTGCAACGCCATGCCGACCACCACTGCCACCCCACCCGGCGCTTTCCCTTGCTGCAAAGCTATCCGGCCAGCGAAGTGCCGCGCCTGACGCATGGCTACCCGCTGATGACGGCCATGGCGATGATCCCGCCGCTGTGGCGGCGCAAGATGAACCCGCGCGTGCGGGCATGGCGGCACCAGTTCTATCCCGAAATCGAGGACTGGACGGCCTATCGCAGCCTATCGCAGCCTGTCACAGCCGCTGCCGAAATCCGCGCCATGACCCGCAACACCATAGCGCGCGACCGGCTCACCCTTTGGGTGAACGGTCGCGCAGTTTCGGTCATCGCAGATCCGCTTGACAGGCTGAGCCACATCTTGCGCGACCGGCTGGGTTTGACCGGCCTCAAGGAAGGTTGCTGCGAGGGCGAGTGCGGGGCCTGCACCGTTCTGGTCGATGATCGTCCGGTGGCGTCCTGCCTGATGCTGGGGTTTCAGGCTGAAGGCGTGCGGATCACCACGATCGAGGGGCTTGGGCAAGGTGGGGGGCTGTCGGGTTTGCAGCAGGCGTTTCTCAGCCATGGCGCGGTGCAATGCGGCTATTGCACGCCCGGCATGGTGATGGCCGCCGAAGGCCATCTGCGCGCCAATCCCGACGGGGATCGTGCCGCTATCCGTCATGCGCTGGCGGGAAACATCTGTCGCTGCACCGGCTTTGCCTTGATCGTCGATGCGGTGGAAAGCGAAGCGGCAAGACGACTGGCGGACCTGTCCAATGCTATGGAGGCGGGTGCATGACCCTGCTGAACGTCTGCCGCCCCACCAGTCTGGCAGAGCTGGTCGCGGTGCTGCGCGGAGCGGACCCCGTGCACCTGATTGCCGGGGGCACCGACCTGCTTGTCGGCAGCCGCGCCCTGCCCGATGCGGGGCGGCTGGTTGATCTGACCGCCCTGCCTGCATTGCGTGGTATCGACACCACGGGCCCAGACATCCGCATCGGCGCCGCCACAACCGACGCAGAAATCGAGCGCCATGCAGGGCTTGCACTGCGTTATCCGGCGTTGGTGCAGGCGGCAGCCGAATGTGGGTCGGTGCAGATCCGCAACCGAGCCACTTTGGCCGGCAATATCGCCAATGCGGCCGCAGCGGCAGATCTGATCCCGCCTTTGCTACTGGCAGGTGCACGGATTGCCGGGCTGACCCAAGGCGGTGCAGAATGCGAGATCAGCCTGCAAGACTATCAGGCCGGGTCCGGGATGCTGATCACCACGGTTATCCTGCCCGCCGAAGGTTTTGACCCCGACAGCGCCTTTGTCAAACTTGGCCCGCGTCGGGACCTGACCATTGCCCGGCTGAACCTTGCGGTTACGGCTCAGGTGCAGGATTGGCGGCTATTGGAGCCAAGGATCGTGGCGGGCGCGCTTGCGCCACGTGCAATCCCACTGCTGCGCGCCGCATCGGTGCTGGATGCGCAGACCCTGACGGCCGACCTGTTGCGCGCTTTTCTGGATGCTCTCAGCGCCGAAGTCGATGCAGCCATCGCGGGGCGCGCCTCACATGGCTGGAAACGGCAGGCGATCCGCGGGCTGGGGATTGATCTGATCGCCCGGCTGCTGAAGCTGTCAAACCGTGATCCGTTGTTCGATGGGGTAATGTGATGGGACAAGTCGGCAAACGTCTTGCGCTGATTGACGGCGTGGAAAAAGTGACCGGACAGGTGCGCTTTGCCGCCGATGATGCGGTGGCAGGGTTGGCCCATGCGGCGCTGTTGTTCTCGCCGCACCCGCATGCCCGCGTTCTGTCGCTTGATGCCGGCAAAGCCCTTGCCATGGCGGGCGTGATTGGGGTCTGGTGGCACCAGACAACCCCGCAAAACGGCTACAACAGTGCGATCTGGCTTGCCGGGCAACAGTTGCTTGCCGACGAGCGGATGTTTCCAGCCGTGGTGCGTCATGTGGGCGACCGTGTCGCGGTGGTGCTGGCCGATACCGAGGCCACTGCCCGGGCGGCGGTCGGGCTGCTGGAGGTAACCTATGACGTCCTGCCCGCAATCCTGTCCCCCGAAGGCGCGCAGGCCCATGCCGGGCCGACGGTTGATGCCGACAGGCAGCCGACCTACCTGAACCCGGTTGCCAAGGCCGCGCTGGATCATGGCGATGTTGCCGCCGCCTTCGCACTGGCAAGCCATATTTCGGAAACCCATGTAACGACGCCGCGCAGCCATCATTGCGCGATTGAAACGCATGTGTGCCGCGCCTGGCCCGAGGCAAATGACCGTATCGCGATCCATTCACCCTGCCAAAGCGTTTTTGCGGTGCAGGCGGTCGTCGCGCAGGCGTTGGGCATTGCGGCGGATCGGCTGCATGTAACCAAATCCCCGATTGGCGGCTCTTTCGGAGGCAAGGCCGAGCCGATCCTTGATCCGATCTGCGCCTTTCTGGCCATGCAAACCGGCCGCGTGGTGCAATTGCAGTTGTCGCGGCACGAAACCTTTACCGCCACCCGCACAAGGTCCGCGACCGAAGGGCGCATGCGCATCGCGCTTGCCACCGACGGGCGCATTCTGGGGCGCGATGTGGAGGTGACCGTTGATATCGGCGCCTATTGCACTGGAGGCGCCTACCTGCCGGGGTCCATGCTGCAACGCATGGTGCGGCTCTATGATGTGCCCGCCGAACGCTATCGCGGCCGTGCCGTTTATACCAACACGCTGCCGACCGGGGCTTTTCGCGGCTATGGCTCGCCCCAGATCCATGCCTTGGGCGAGATTGCCCTTGATCTGGCGGCGCGCGATGCCGGTTTTGATCCGGTTGCGCTGCGGTTGCGCAACATCGTGGGGCCGGCTGCGATTGACCCTTGGCAGGGTCTGAACCTTGGCAACGCGCGCGGGGCCGATTGCCTGCGGCGCGGCGCCAAGGCCTTTGGATGGGAGACGCGCGCCAGGCTGGCTCCCGGCACGGGCCGTTTTCGGCGCGGCGTCGGGATGGCGGCGGCGACCCATATCAACGGCTGTTTTCCCGGCGATGACGAATCCACCACAGCAACGCTTGGCCTGCAAGCCGATGGTGGTATCGTACTGAACTGTGCGCTGCATGATCTGGGCTGCGGATCAGATACAACGCTGGCCCAGATCGCCGCCGAGGTGCTGGGCTTGGGGCTGCAGAATATCCGCGTGACCCCCGCCGATACCGACACCTGCACCTATGATCTGGGAACCCGCGCCAGCCGGATGACCTACATCGTCGGCGAGGCTGTGCGCAAGGCGGCCCTTGCGCTAGATCAGGCAATCCGCGATGCAGCAGCACTTGCACTGAACGCCGCGCCTCAGGATCTGACGTTGCAGCAAGCCTGTGTGCAATCGGCCCGGACGCGCATCAGCTTGGCCGATCTGGCCACATGGCTGGCGGCGCGCAACACCGCGCTGCCCATCGCCACTCAGACCCATCGCGCCACGGCCAACCCCGGCTCGTTTGCGGTGCATTTTGCCGAAGTCGAGGTTGATACGCTGACCGGGCGGGTGCAGGTGAATGACTATCTTGCCGCCCATGACATCGGTCGGGCCATCAATCCGATGCTGGTGGAAGGGCAGATCCACGGCGGCATCCAGATCGGCCTAGGCTATGCGCTTTATGAGGATGTGGCGGTTGATCCCGGCACGGGCCGTCTGCGCGGCGACAGCTTTGCACGCTACACGCTGGCAAATGCCCCGGAAATGTCGCCCATTCGCACGCTTCTGGTGGAAAAGGCCGAGCCAAGCGGCCCCTTTGGTGCAAAAGCTGTCGGTGAGATTGCCACCGTCCCGGTCGCTCCGGCGCTGGTCAACGCGGTGAATGCCGCGCTTGGAACCCGGCTGACCGATCTGCCGCTGTTGCCCGAACGCATCATCCTGGCGTTGCAGAATTAGGCGGCAGCCGCAGGCAGGGCGATATCAGCCAGGGTTGAGCGGTCCAGGTCCGCAAGGAAGGCCCGTTCGGCGCTTTGCATCCGGGCTTTCAGGCGACAGGTGGCCGTAATCGAACACCCGCCACCCGACCCGGCGAAACAGTCAACCAGAACCTGACCGGCCTCCAGGACCCGCACCACGTCGCCAAGTCTGATCTGATCGGCCGGGCGTGCCAGCATCGCGCCGCCGCCACCACCGCGCTGGGTGACAACGATTCCCGCTTGCGACAGCGCCGCGATGATCTTGGTCAGGTGATGGCGCGACAGGGCAAATTCCTGCGACAACTCAGCGGTGGAAAACGCTCTATCGGGCAGCGAAGCCATCCGCATCAGCGCGCGAAGGCCGAAATCCGTGAACTTGGTAAGACGCATCGGCCCATCATTGCTGGAATTGACATTTACAATACCTATTCATCAGGCCTATCTCTGTTGCAAGCCCTGTTTCAAGGTCCGTCCAGAATGTCTGCCTTCCAAGCCATTAAATCTAAAAAGATTCGTGCGAACCCGAGATGACAAAAGACGACACCCCCGCCCGGCACTATGCCTCACCGCCCTGTCTCGCGCATGAAATCGACCCGGGCTATTTCGACCCGCTGGCCGTTGATCCGCAGCAGGCAAGCGATGTGGCGCGGTGGCGTCGCGCCACACGCGCGCGCCTGCTGACCGCGCGGGCAGCGCTGCCCATGCAAGCACGGCAAACTGCGGCGCGCGCCATTGCCGATCACCTTGACCGCCTGCTGACGGACCGATTCACAACGCTGGACGGCCTGACAATTTCCGCGTGGTGGCCGATCAAGGCCGAGCTTGATCTGCGGTTCTGGCTGGCAGGGCTGGCAGCATGCGGCGCCCGGGCGGCCCTGCCCATCGTGGCCACCCGCGCCGCGCCACTGATCTTTCGGATATGGACGCCCAAGACCCGGATGGAACGCGGGTTCTTGAATATCCCGGTGCCTGCCGAAGGAGGGCCGGTTGTGCCCGACATCACCTTGTCGCCCGTCGTCGGCTGGGATGCTGCGGGCTATCGGTTGGGCTACGGCGGCGGCTATTTCGACCGCACGCTGGCGGCCCTGACCCCGCGCCCGCTGGCCATCGGCGTCGGGCTTTGCGCCGCGCGGATTGCCAGCATCTTTCCACAACCCCATGACATCGCCATGCAGGCCATCGTGACCGAGACCGGCCCTCACCTTCCAAAGGAAAGCCCATGACCACCTCAGCCGAAAAGATCCGCGCCTGGAAGGGCCCCACGATCCTGAGCTTTGGCTTCCGCCCGTTTTTCCTGCTTGCCGGTATTTGGGCCGCATTGGCGATGGCGCTTTGGGTGCTGATGCTAACCGGGCGGGATGTCCTACCGACGGCCTTTGATCCGGTATCATGGCATGCGCACGAGCTCCTGTTTGGTTATCTTGGCGCAGTTCTGGCAGGGTTTCTGTTGACCGCTGTGCCGAATTGGACCGGGCGTCTACCGATTGTGGGCTGGCCGCTGGCCGCGTTGGTGGCGTTGTGGGCGGCGGGCCGGGTGGCGATCGCTGTGTCGGCGCTGCTGCCTTGGGGCGTGGTGATAGCGGCAGATCTGGCCTTTCCGCTTGCACTGTTGGCCGTTCTGGCCCGTGAAATCGTGGCGGGGCGCAACTGGAGGAACCTGGCGGTGCTGGCGTTGGTGCTGGGCTTGACGCTGGCCAGTGGGCTTTTTCACCTAGACGCCATGAAGGGAGGCTATCCTGCGGGCGGCTTGGGGTTGCGCCTCGGGCTTGGTGTTGCGGTGATGCTGATCTCGCTGATCGGCGGTCGCATCGTGCCGAGCTTTACCCGCAACTGGTTGGCACAACGCCGGAGCCCGGCGTTGCCGGTGCCGTTTGGCCGTGCAGATTCTGCGGTGCTGGCGACAACGTTTGTGGCGCTTGGCGTCTGGATGATCTGGCCCGGGCATGGGGTAACGGCAATGCTTTGCGCACTGACGGGGGTGGCACAGTTGTGGCGGCTGTCGCGTTGGTCCGGCCGTCATACCGGTGCCGAGGCTCTGGTTTGGGTGCTACATGCAGGCTATGCGTTTGTGCCCCTGGGGTTCTTTGCCGTGGCGGCAGGACAGTTTGTGCCAGGGTTGGGCCCTGCCGCACAACATGTCTGGATGGCGGGAGCGGTCGGGTTGATGACGCTGGCGGTGATGACCCGTGCCGGCCTTGGCCACGCCGGGCGGCCGCTGCATGCGACAAGCCCGATCGCGGCACTTTATATTGCACTGATCGTCGCCGTGCTGGCGCGGTTCGCCGCCGGTGGCTTTCCGGCGCAAACGTGGTTGCTGCATCTGGCCGCAGGCGCGTGGATCGCGGCCTTCGCTGGCTTTGCAGTGATCTACTGGCCAATCCTGATGCGCCCAAAGGCCGCGCCGCGCCGCCCCTCGCGGGGCTGAAAAGCTGCAAAGCTGGACTTGCAGCCGCCCCGCAAGGGGCGACTGCGATCAAGTGTCACGGCTTATGCCGGTCGAAAGGTCAAGCTGTTCTCCCGCGCGGCAAAGTGGTTCTGGTTCAATATGGCAGTCCACAGGATGTGTCGGACGCCATCTTCAGTCTGGTGAATGACGCGGACCCGACCAAGCGCGCGCTGTTCTCACTGTCGGGGATCACCACCGCCACGACCAGGACCTTCACGCTCCCCAACACATCCAGCGAGTTGGCGATCCTCGCCGGGACACAGACCTTCACCGGCAACAAGACCTTTTCCGGAACGCTGACCGCTTCGGCGGCGACGGCAACCATCGGTACATCCGTCGCAACGGCCACTTACGGCATGGGGACCGGTGCCACGACCACCGGCCTGACCAAGACCGTGAACCTTGGCACCGGCGGCGCATCCGGATCGAACACCGTGGTCAACATCGGTTCAGCCACTGCAGGCGCGGGCGGCACGACGGTGGTCAACACACCGACGGTGACCTTCGCCAATGCTGTGACAGCGGTGGGGATGCCACAGGCCAATCTGACGGCCCAGCTGCTCGGCCTCGGCGGAGCGACAGCTGACGCCACCAACCGGCTGTCGCTGAACGCACCCGCAGTTCTCTTGAACAACGCGGGCGCCGGGATCGAGGTGACGGTCAACAAGGCCGCAGCAGGCAACGATGCCGCCTTTGCCTTCAAGACCGGGTTCTCGGCGCGGGCGCTGATCGGCTTGCTGGGGAGCGACGACTTCAGCTTCAAGGTCAGTCCCGATGGTTCGACCTGGAACACTGGCCTGACCATGGATCGAACCACCGGTCGACCGACACTGCCGCAGGGCGCTGTTCTGGGCGGCTTGGCTGCGGATCGTTCTGTCCGCTCCCACGGCTGGATCTGGTTCAACACCACCGCGCAGAGATTGCGGGCCCGAGCCGATGGGGTGGATTTCAACCTCGGGCCGCTGATGGGCGTGGGGATTCTGGCTGTTGCCGACAATGCGTTCGAGGTCTCCACTGTTATTTCCGCTCCCGGCGTCGCCATCACCTCCATAATTAACGTCTCGCTGGCCCCGTCGCTTGATGCGGACGAGAACAGCCCCGACCTCCTCGATCTCATCACCCTCTGGGCCGAGGCTGGAACCGACCAGATCACCCTCAACGCCACTTTTGCCGACCCGACCTCGGGTGCGGTCAAAATCAACTGGAGTGCAAACTGATGGCCAAACTGTCCCGTGACCTGTCTTCTGGCACCCTGCATCCGCGAGAGAATATCGCCGCGTCGGGTGCGCTTGGTGCCCTGAACGCAGAGATCGTGATCAATGCCGATGGCGCATCGACCGTCTCCCTCGATCTGCGCGGCACCTTCAACATGACCGTCGAAGTAGCCGGAACTGTCGATGGAACCAACTGGACCCTGCTGGCGGTGCGGTCGATTGCGGGCGGGTCATACGTGGCTTCTGTCGCAGGGGCCGCAGCGGGCGCCTGGATGGCGGCCTGTGCTGGGTTCGCCAAGCTCCGCGCCCGGGTGACAGCCTATACCTCGGGTGCCGCCACGGCGACGCTGTTGGCGGCGACGGGGCTTTTGGATGACCGCCTGCTCGGGGAGGTTTCGTCAAATGCCGCCACTATCACCGCTGCCGTCAGCACTGCGGCAACCCTGACCTTGACCGCCCCGGGCGCTGGGCTGCGCCACTACATCACCGGCCTGCGGATCGAACGGCATGCGGCAGCGCTCCTTACCGCAGGCACAACGCCGGTGCTGATCACCACCACAAACCTGCCCGGCGCACTGGCGTTCTCCATCCCGGTCGAGGCGGCGGCACAAGGCAGCGTCTATGAGAAAGTGCTCGATCCGGTGCGCGCCATCATGGCCTCGGCGCAGAATACTGCCACCACTATAGTCGCTCCTCTGACCACCAACGTGATCTGGCGGATCAGCGCGACATTCTATGTCGCGCCGTGACCCCAATCTTCCTCCCTCAGTGAAAGCCCCATCATGACCGAACCACCAACTTTTCTCGAAAGCGTAGCCCAAGCCTTCCGCGACCATGGCCTCACCGCCGCGATCACCGCGCTGATGGGCGGCAGCCTCGCCATCGCGGCCACCGTGACGCGCAAAGCCTTTACCAACGAGGCCGTGCTGGAGCGCCTGGAGCATGAACTGGCCGCCGAACGCGACCGCTACGACAAGCAGCGCGCCGAAGACCGCAAAGCCGACGCTGACCGGCTGGAGCGCATCGAGACTGACATCCGCGCCATGCGCGACATGCTCTTCGAAGCCTTCCAGCGCGGTCGCACGGACTGACTGACGAACCGAACCAACCAACCTGAACGACCCCCCCCACCCGCCCCAGAGGCGGGTTTTGCATTTGGAGGATCCATCATGCCGACCACCACCTATGCCCACTTCCGCGACGCGCCCAAGAGCAGCTGGCGCTGGCAGAACTTCTCACCCGCCGAAATCGCCTGCCGCGGCACGGGTGAGAACGGCAGTGCAAAAGTTTGCCACGGAAGTGGCGGGATAGTCCTGCTGCGGGCAGAGTAAAACTTTGCCACTTTGGCCCTTTCTGGCGACAGGGAGGGCGGGGGTATTTTAATCGTGGAACTCTATCGGAAGGTCCGTCTCGCGCGTCGGGGTGGCATGAGCGAACGCGCTGCGGCAGTTCACTTTGGGATATCGCGGGCGAGCGTGAAAAAGATGATGAACTTTTCGGTCCCGCCTGGATATCAACGAACGGCTCAGATCACGCGGCCCAAACTCGATGGCTTCACTGGCTTCATCGACCAGTGGCTGCTGGAAGACCTGAGCCGGAACCGCAAGCAGCGGCATACCGCCAAGCGCATTTTTGAGCGGCTGCGGGACGAGCACGGGTTCAAGGGCGGCCATACGACGGTCAAGAATTACGTTCGTGAACATGTTCGGCGTAGCCGCGAGATGTTTGTCCCGCTGGCGCATTCCCCCGGCCACGCCCAAGCCGATTTCGGCGAAGCTATTGTGGTGATCGGCGGCGTGGAGCAGAAGGCACATTACTTTGCACTTGATCTTCCCCACAGCGATGCGTGCTTTGTTCGCGCTTATC
>CAIXBE010000554.1 GCA_903917595.1 uncultured Rhodobacterales bacterium | reverse complement strand
TGTCGGCAAAGTTCGAGCCCTCAATATCCTCGATCGCCACGAAAACATCGCTTTTGGCATCCCCGGTATTGGCCGTGGCACTGGCCATATCCACCACAACCCCGACCCCCGCATCGCGGTACGACGCAAGGTCGCGGCCAAGCCCGCCGTCCAGGCGGTCCACCCCGGCACCACCGACAAGCACGTCATCCCCGTCACCGCCGTAAAGCGCGTCATTGCCTGCCCCGCCCGAAAGCGTGTCATTGCCCAGACGCCCGTCCAGCAGGTCATTTCCGCCAAGCCCCCGGCCAAGATCTGCAAGATCGCCGCCAAGGAACCGGTCGGCAAAGGCGGTCATTTCATAGGCTTCGATTTCGAAAAAGATGTCGCCAAGCGCGTCACCGGTCGACAAGGCAAGGGTCGCAAGATCAAGCGTGATCGCCGCCGCGCTGTCGGCATAGCTGACGGTGTCGGCTCCCGCATCGCCGTCCTGGCGATCCGCACCAGCGCCGCCAACAAGGGTATCTTCGCCATCGCCACCGTTCAGTGTATCGTTGCCAGCCCGGCCTTCGATCCGGTCATTTCCATCCTTGCCCATGAAAACGTTGGCCTGTGCATCTCCGCCAAGGGTGTCGTTGTGGTTCGAGCCTTCGAACTCTTCGATACCGACATAGCTGTCACCTGCCGCTTCTGCGCTGTTGCGGGTGGGCGTTGCAATATCCACCAGAACCGCTGCCACGGACAGACCATAGCTGACCCTGTCCCGCCCGGATCCGCCATCAAGCACGTCGCCCCCAAGGCCGCCAACAAGAAGATCGTTTCCCGACCCGCCCTGAAGACTGTCGTTGCCCTCATCGCCGAAAAGCCGGTCGTTCCCGGCCTCGCCCTGCAAAAGATTGTGCAGCGCATTGCCGACAAGACTGTCTGAAAAAGCCGACCCGACCGCGCCCTCGATCGAAAGATATGTCTGGCCAACGGCCGGTCCGGCATTCTTGTTCTGGCTCAGCAAGTTCAAGGTCACAGCGGCATCCGTACTGGAAAAATCGATCAGATCAAACCCGTCGTCGCCGTTGATCGTGTCGCGCCCGCCCGACACCGCGAACCGGTCATCATCGCCCGTGCCCATAAGGTAGTCAGCCTGCGCCGTGCCGTTGACCATGCCCGAAAGGTCCTGGACCGGGGGCGGAGCGTGCCAAAGGCCGGTAAAATCGGTCAACCGAAAAGCCGAAGGCTGGATCGGCAACCCGTTAGCAGAGTGGATTTCAAGCACTTCGTCGCCAAAGGTCACCCGCGCGCCAAAGGCAGTCGCGGTGATCGTCAAGGCGGCAAGGGAATGTATCCGACCCCAGGCCGAGACATCGATCCTGTCCGTTCCCAACTGAAAGTCGCCGATCACATCGGTCACACTATCGGATGCCAGCACGAACAGATCTACCCCTTCCCCGCCAAACAGGACGTCCGTCCCCGCGCCGTCGGCCAAGACATCGTTCCCGATGCCGCCTTCGATTTGTTCATCGCCGTAGCTGCCCAGGATCATGTCACCCGATGCACCGCCAGTCAGGGTTGCGGCTTCCATGCCGCCGGTCACGGTCGCGGCCAGCGGACCGGGGTCGATCATCAGCCGGGTAATACCGGTGCCTTCACCAGCTACGAACAGCTCGATCTTGCCGTCGACGACATGGGCAGTCATCGCGGTGATGTTGTTCAGGGCCAGACCCG
This sequence comes from uncultured Rhodobacterales bacterium, assembly GCA_903917595.1. Taxonomy (GTDB): domain Bacteria; phylum Pseudomonadota; class Alphaproteobacteria; order Rhodobacterales; family Rhodobacteraceae; genus Tabrizicola; species Tabrizicola rara. Next base: position 10,527 of record CAIXBE010000554.1, on the reverse strand, counting down.
GTACTTGCAGTTGCTGGCCGACCATGGCCAGCTTGCCGTCCGGCATAAGCGTCATCAGTGTGACGCCGCCGTCACCACCGCCTGCCATAACGAAAACCCGATCGCCGATCGTGACAGTCGCAACCGCCTGCACGCCCTGAAACCGGGTGTCCAGTGTGTCGACCACATGATCGGCCACCCGCATCACCCCGCCCGGTGCGATCTCGATCACGCTTAACGACGACGACCCGGCCGAGGCGACCAGCAGATAGGTCAGACCGCCAACCTGCACCACCTCGACCGCCGAGGGGTCACTGATCCCCAGACCCTGCGGCACGCCGCAAACCTGCGCGGCGCCCAGCGCGCCACCCGCCCAGATCGGGAAGGCGCGGACCACGTCGCCGGTCATCGACAGGCTGATCAGGCAGGTCTGCCCGCCCACGGTCACCGGCGTCAGCGCCGACAGATCAACTCCGCTGCGGGCGGTGTCGATCACCTTGGTGCCAACCAGCGTCATGGTGCCGTTTGCGGCCACCGAATAGGCGTGGATCGTGCTTTCGCCCAGGCGGGCCGCGTAAAAATATGTGGCACCGCCGACCTGCACCACCGCTTGCGCGCACAGGGTTCCGGCAAGACTGCCTGACAGTTGCAAAGGCCCGACAAGCGCCCCGTTCGCTTGCAATGCAAGGGCCTGAACCCCGCCCAGATTGGCCCCGGTGACCACCAGCTGCGCAGCCCCGTTGATCTGGAGGGTCTCAAGCGTGGCTTCGGCCGGCAGGGTAATACCGGGGGCGGTCTGCTCCTGATCGATCAGGGTCATGCCTGCGTCGACATCCAGCGCCAGCACTCCGCCCCCCGCGCGGGTTGCGGTGTAAAGCAGGATGTTGCCACCCTGCACCAAAAGTTCCATGTCGCTGATACCAGAGACCAGGTTCAGCGGCGCGGCCGTGAACGTCTCCATCACCTGAAAAGTGTACACCCAAGACCCCACACACCCGATTACCCGAAGACGAGAATGCCGGGGGCGGGGATCGCAGGAATGATCACACTGGGAAGAAAGCAGGGCCTCTTTCGAGGATTTTCAGAAAAGTTTCCGGATCAGTTCCAGTGGCACACGCCAAGACGCCAAGCCAACACCAGGCGTTCTTGCTGTGCAAGGCCAGGATGTCCGCGCTTCGATGACTAGCTCTTCCGGCCCCGGACCGGATCTTTAGCGACCGATACCAGCGATCTCGGTGAAACCGGCCGCGCGCAGTTCGTCCTGATCATAGACATTGCGCAGATCGACCATGCGCGCCCGCGCCATGCCCCCGGCCAGACGGGAGAGGTCAAGACCCCGGAACTCGTTCCATTCCGTCAGAAGCACCACAAGATCGGCACCCTCGGCGGCCTGATAGGGGTCGTCGGCCCAAGACACGCCGCCAAGCAATGCCGCGCCTTCGTGTTGGCCCTGCGGATCGGTGACCCGGACGGCCGCCCCGGCCTGCAGGAGGGCAGGGATGATGGTCAATGACGGCGCGTCACGCATGTCGTCGGTGTTGGGCTTGAAGGTCACGCCCAGCACTGCAATGGTCAGCCCCTGCAGGCTGCCGCCGCACAGGTTCACGATCTTGTCCACCATGCGCTGCTTGACGCTGTCATTGACACGGATCACCGTCTCGACGATCTGCATCGGGACCGAGTGATCTTGCCCAATCCTTGCTAACGCCTTGGTGTCTTTCGGAAAACAGCTTCCACCGTAGCCCGGGCCTGCGTGCAGGAACTTCGATCCGATGCGCCCGTCCATGCCCATGCCCTTGGCCACGGCTTTCACATCCGCACCAACCTTTTCACACAGTGCGGCGATTTCGTTGATGAAGGTGATCTTTGTCGCAAGAAAGGCGTTGGCCGCGTATTTGATCATCTCGGCGCTTTCCAGCCCTGTGTATACCACCGGAAATTCGCGCAAGGACAAGGGTCGGTAAAGCTCGGCCATGACCTTGCGGGCGCGTTCGGATTCAACCCCCACGACGACCCGGTCCGGATGCATGAAGTCGTCAATCGCCGCCCCTTCCCGCAGGAACTCCGGGTTCGAGGCGATGTCGAAACTTGCAGCCGGATTGGCAGCCCGCACCGCGTCGGCAACCTGACGGTTTGTTCCAACCGGAACGGTCGACTTGGTCACGATCACGGCATAGCCGTTCAGCGCCTGCCCGATCTCTGCAGCAGCGGCCATCACATACGTCAGGTCTGCATGTCCATCGCCACGCCGCGAAGGCGTGCCAACCGCAATGAACACCGCTTCGGCGTTGGCAACGGCCTCTTTCAGATCAGTCGTAAAGCTCAGACGCCCTGCAGCGGTATTTCTGGCCATCAGCGCCGCCAGACCCGGTTCGAAGATCGGCACCTCGCCGCGTTGCAACCGGGCGATCTTGGCCACGTCCTTGTCGACGCAGATCACAGTATGCCCAAAATCCGAAAAGCAGGTCCCCGACACCAGACCCACGTATCCCGTTCCGATAACCGCGATCCGCAATGTCATTATCCCTTTGCCACTAAACCAATTTTTTAGGCAAGACGACCAAAGGTGTCAAATGCAAAAGGGCGGACCCTACTGCGGTCCCTCGGCAGTTGAGGATTCGGCCATCAGCTCGGGGTTTTCCGGCGTGGTCACCATGACTTCGCGCGGCACCCACTCCCCACCTGCCTTGCGATGCGTGATCAGGATGCCCTTCCAAGACGAGGCAAGCACCTTTTCCGTCGCATCGGCAGGCAAAAGCGGGCAAAGTTCCCTCAGGTCCAAAGGCACGCTGTCCTTTACAGGGTCCGTGCCGAACCAACGCGGAATGCCGTCTTCGGTGAAGATGACATGGACAGCAATCTCCGACATGTATGCAGCTCCCATTCTAGTAGTCACTTTCGATGTAAAGCCCCATGATCGCGATTCCGACGACCGACGAGGTTCCGCCAACGCTCATGTAATTGTAGGGCACAAGAAGTTGGCTGGTTGCGGGAAGGTCGGTCGTGACTGTGCCGGTCGCAACAGCGCCAGACACCAGATCGGTGACTTCATAGCTCAGGCTTTGCGTGGTTCCGGGTGGCGCAAAAAGGGCGATCTCATAAACCGATGTCCGGTCAACGGTTGGCACCGGGAAGGACGCGCCAAGGTCGATCTTGGTGGCGATACCCGAAGCGTCGTTGTGCATGAATTGGATATTCGTGTCGGCTGCATCCCAACCCATGCCGCACATGCTGGTCAGGGTTGAAGGCTCGACATCCGATGGCGCGGCCGTATTGCCACGCATCCCCGCAAAAGCGCGATGGGTTGCCGTCGCCACACCCGTTGCCGGAGCCCAGCGGTAAACCATGTGGAACCCGCCATCGCCTGCGGTTGACGCGCCCAGTGTCCATTGCACGCTGGACCCACGGAACCCGACGACTGCCGACGTTGAAGCCGTTGTCACCAGATATTCCAGCCGCGCCATCCGGGAGTGTCGGTTCGTCGTGCCGACAGCGGCTGAAGTTGCGGTGCCCGTGGTGCCGCTTAGCATACCAAGCACATGCAGCACTGTGCTGCTGCCGATTGCCCGCATCAGGGCGACACGGTTGTGCCCCATATGCGGCTGCAAGGCGCTGTCCAGCCCGGACGGCCCCATAAACGCAGGCATGGCACGCCCGCCGACGGATCGCCCGAACAGCTTGACCCCGTCGGCCGCCGGAGCTGTCGGGGTCGCAATCGCCGCAAGCCGAAGCTGACCGGTCTCGATCTCGACATCCGCCGCGCCGGCAAAGGCCCCGGCGTTGTTGTATTGCACTTCGCCCGTCGCCCCACCCGGTGATCCGCCACCGCCCGGGGCGGCAAAGGTGCCGTCGGCCCGCAGAAAGTTGACCGTGCCGCCACCGCTGGCCGGAACCAACCCCTTGGCACCGCTGGTGAACGTATCCAGCAGCGCCGTCACCTCGGTCCCCGTCGCGTTTTCAGGGTTGCCAGTGCCTGCCGTCGTGCGGGCCTTGATCGTGCCAAAGGCCATGTTGGCCAGCTTGTCGTTGCCGACCGCATCATCGGCAATCTTGCCGCTGGTCACGGCAAGGGCGGCAATCACCGTTGCGCCATCGCCTGTCGAACTGACATCACCTGTATGGTTCGGGTGGCTGTAATTGTTGGCCCCGTCCGCCACGTTCAGGATCCCCCGCGCCTGCGCCGGGGTCAGCGCTTCGGGCACGCCCGTGCCCGCCGTGTCACGGCCCAGCAAGCTGTCCGTGGCGATGTCGGCCAGCTTGGCCAGCGTCACGGCGCCTGCGTCAATCGACCAGACCCCCGCCGACACCGTGACATCCCCCTTGTCGCCGTCACTGACCCCGCCGCCCCCCAGCGCCGACGTCACCCCGGCGCTGCGCACCTTGACCTCGCCCGTCGTGGTGTTCAGCCACAGCGTGCCATCGGCGGGGGCACCCGGATCAGCCGCCTGCCCGCCCAGATGCAATGGCTTTGGCAGCGTCACCTCGCCCGTGGCCGCGTCAGCCCCCAAAGCGGTCGCCCAGACCGCGCCATCCGCGCTGACCTTGATGTCAAACCCGTCCGACCCCGCCGTCCCCATCTCGGCCCGCCCGGAAAACCCGGTCTGGAACAACAGGCTCGCCGTATCCCCCGCCGCCGCCTTGTTCAGCTTCAGCTGATGCCCGGCCCCCGCATGGTTCAACAAGACCGCGGGCGACGACACCACCAGCCGGTTGGTCGCATCCGCCACCGCAGAAACGCCCAACTGAGTGACCGTCAAAGGCCCATCCGACAGCGTCTCCCATCCCAGCCCGTCAAACACCGCCGTCTGCCCCTCGGCCAGCACATGTGCCTGCCAGCCCGGCAAGGCCTCGGTGAACTGCCACCCCGTCTCGCCATAAAGCGCGATCCGCCCCGACTGCCCGACCCAAGGGCCAGTCGCCCCCGCCGCCACGATATGCCGGTCGCCCAGGGTGGGCAGGGCCGGAGCCGTCGTCAGCACCCGGTCAATCACCGCCAACTGGACGATCAGATCCAGCTGCGCCAAAGCCTCGTTATGGGTCACATGTTTTTGCGCCTGCGCCGGAAGGATCAGGGGCAGCGACAGGATCGTCGTATCGTCGGGCATGAATACCTCCGCAGGAACGCCTTGGCCTCGGACCCTAGGAAGGTTTCGTCACCAGAGGCTGACCGCGCCGCCCGCTGCACGCCTCCCCGCCGCAACGCCCCAGGACTGCAGACCGCATCCGGGCCAAGGGTCCAACCCTCGCCACCGCCACCAGCTATGCCTACGGCGGCGCGCTGACCCCCGACCACGCCCCCACCGGCGTCACCACTGGCGGCATCACCACCGCCTTCACCTATGACGCCAACGGCAACATGGCTACCGGCCTTGGCGGCAAGATCATGAGTTACGACGGCGAAAACCGCCCGCTCTCCGTGACTTGCAACGGCGCAGCCAGCGAACGACGGCGGCCACAAAGGTTGCAGCGGTGTCGCCAACCTTCGTTGCCGCGACGCCAGCCTTACTTGCCAAAATCAAGCAGGAAGATCCTATCCCGCAAGCAGCACAAACCGTATCGCGGCCTTCCTGCAGCAGAGACTCAGCCCGAAAATCTGCGGAGAGTTAAGGGAGCGGAGCGGTCTCTGCGCGCCGCCCTGGCGGGTAACGAGCGGTTATGTGGGCACTACTGTTCGGACAAATACCGAATTAAAATCAATGTCTTGGTTGGTGGCGGAGGAGGTGGGATTCGAACCCACGGTAGGGTTCCCCCTACGTCGGTTTTCAAGACCGAAGCGATAGACCACTCCGCCACTCCTCCGACCCTTGACCCATAGGCATTGGGAAATGATTCTGAAAGGGACGCAATCGGCGTTTTCCGCTGATCGTGACTAGGAAATGCCGCCTCTGCCCTTCCCACCGGGCCGACAAGACAGTATGATCTGCACCAAGGCAGGCGTGCTTGGACCGGACAAGGCGGAAACCGCCGGGGTGATATCACCACCGTATCAGGCAAATTCACGAAAAGCGCAGCACCCAGATTGCGCGGTTTTTGAGGGCAGAGCATGGCACGGACTTCATTGCGGCACATCGTTTTTGGACTGGCAGCGACCGGCTTTCTGACGGCATGCGTCGAAGGTGCGGGGACTGGGGCCGGTGTGACACCGGACGGTGCCGCACCTGCAAAGGTCCGCGTCGGCCAGGAAATCGAAGCCCCGGAAGTCTTTCAGGCCAATGAGAGCGCGCTTTGGGACGGGCGTCCGTCGCTTGGCGGCACCTGGGTTGCCTCGCCCGATGCGGTAGATCCCGAACGGGTGGTGATGTTCAACCCCGCAACCGGCAAGTCGGTCACCGGCGCGCTGTTCCGGCGTGAGCGTGAGAACCCCGGGCCGCGTCTGCAACTGTCGTCGGACGCAGCCGAAGCGCTGGGCGTGCTGGCCGGGCAGCCGACCGAGATCAAGGTTGTCGCCCTGCGCAAACAGGAGGCCCCGGAAGAAGTGGTCGCCGAAGTCCCGGTTGTGGCCGAGGTCGCAGACGCCGAAGCTGCGGGTGCAGACGCCGTAGCCGAAGATGCCGCAGCGACCGCTGCTGCTGCCGTTGCGGCGCTTGATACCGCCGATGCCGGGACCGCCGAAGGGACGGAGGCTGATCCTGACGCTGCTCCAGCCGAACCCGCCCCTCTGACCTGGAAGGAACGCCGCGCCAAGGCCAAGGCCGAGCGTGATGCCAAAAAGGCCGCCGATGCTGCTGCCAAGGCCGAAGCCGCCGCGGCTGAATCCGGAACTGAAACTGATGCCCCGGACGCTGATCCGACCGCCGAAAGCGGCGGCGTGGCCGAGATCGTCTCCGCTCCACTGGATGCAAGAGCGCCCGACATCGCCGCAGACCCTGCCCCAGCCCAGCCCAAGGCAACCGAAACGCCCGCTGATCCGGTCGAGGCGACGCCTGCCCCGTCAGGTGCGGTCCGGCCGATCCAGATCGCCTCGTTCTCGAAAGAGGACAACGCCACCCGTGCCGTGCAGGCCCTTGCCAAGATCGGCATCACGGCGCAAATCCAGAAGTCCGACAAGGCCGGAAAGATCGTCTGGGGTGTGGTTGCCAATGGTGACGCCACCATGCTGCAAGGCATCAAAGACGCGGGCTTTGCCGATGCCTATTTCCTGAAATGATCCGAAGAGTCCCATGATCCGCTACCTGCGCCCCCTTCTCGCTTGCCTTGCCCTGATCGTCGCGACCCTTCCGGCGCGGGCCTTCGAAACGGCAGCCACCGCCGCTTGGGTCTATGATCTGACCACCGGCACCGTCCTGATGGACAAGAACGCCGACCAGTCGCTGCCCCCGGCGTCGATGTCCAAGCTGATGACGATCAGCATGCTGTTCGAGGCGCTCAAGGACGGTCGGGTCACGATGGAGACCGAATTTGCCGTTTCGTCGCAGGCCAAGGCGATGGGCGGATCGACCATGTTCCTGCAGGAAACCGACCGTCCGACGGTCAATGACCTGTTGCACGGGATAATCGTGAATTCGGGCAACGACGCCTGCGTTGTGGTCGCTGAAGGCCTGTTCGGCACCGAGGCCGAGTTTGCGTTGAAGGCCACCGAACGCGCCCGGGCGATGGGGATGACGGCATCGACCTTTGTCAATGCCAGCGGCTGGCCCGACCCCGGGCACCGCATGTCGATGCGCGATCTTGGCATTCTTGCGGTGCATCTGATCGAGGATTTCCCCGAGTATTACAGCATCTTTTCGGTGACCGAGTTCAACTACAAGGACCGCGCGCCGGATAACCGGTTCAACCGCAACCCCCTGCTAAAGCTTGGAATCGGGGCAGATGGCTTGAAGACCGGCCACACCTCCGAGGCGGGCTACGGGCTGGTCGGCTCGGCGATGCAAGGCGGCCGCCGGATCGTGTTTGCCATCACCGGCCTGCCCAGCGAAGACGCCCGCGCCGAGGAGGCCGAGCGGATCGTCGGCTGGGCCTTCCGGCAGTTTTCCGAAAAGACCGTGGCCAAGGCCGGGGTGCGCGTCGCCGATGCCGAGGTTTATCTGGGCAATGCCGATACCGTCGGTCTGGTACCGGCCAGTGACGTGCGGCTGTTGGTCCCCGCGATCGTGCAAGACGGCGTATCGGCCGAGGTGATCTACAACGGCCCCCTCCTGGCCCCGGTCGCCAAGGGAACCGCCGTCGCCGAACTGATCATTCATGTCCCCGACCTGCCCGACCGCACTGTGCCTTTGGTGACCGAATCTGATGTCGGCAAGGCAGGGTTTTTCCGCCGGGTCACCTCGGCTGGTCGGTCGCTGTATGATCAGTATATCGGGTCTCCGGCCAGTTGAATGGCGGGCCTGTTTCTCAGCTTTGAAGGTATCGACGGGTCGGGCAAGTCCACGCAAGCCCGCCGTCTGGCCGATGTCTTGCGCAAGGCCGGCCACCCCGTCACCCTGACCCGGGAACCCGGAGGTAGTCCGGGGGCCGAGGAAATCCGCCGTCTGGTTCTTGAAGGCGCCACCGACCGCTGGTCTGCGGAAACCGAGATTCTGCTGTTTACTGCCGCGCGCCGCGATCATCTGGAAAAGACTATCCGCCCCGCGCTTGCCCGGGGCGAGATCGTGATCACCGACCGCTTTGCCGACAGCACCCGGATCTTTCAGGGCATCACCCGGGGTGACCTTTCGGCGGTGGTCGATCAGTTGCATTCCCTGATGATCGGGGTCGAACCTGACCTGACCCTCTTGTTCGACCTTGACCCCGAGGTCGGCCTTTCGCGTGCCAACGCCCGCGCCGGGGTGGAATTGCGGTTCGAGGATATGGGGCTAGCCTTTCAGACAAAGGCCCGCGCCGGGTTTCTGGCCCTTGCCGCGCGCCACCCCCGGTTCCGGGTGATCGATGCCGACGGCGACGCCGATACCGTGGCCGCAAGGGCGTGGGACATGGTCGTACCGCATCTGCCAAAGGTTTGACCGCAACCGGCAGGCCCAAAATTCTTTGGCGAAGAATTTTGTCCCGCCCAGCGGCGTTTGATCTTTCCCCGATCCCCTGCCCCGTGCAATCTGCCGCCTATGGCCGCCACCGACGCCTTGCCCGAACCCGACTGCCTAGACGGGGCCCCGCATCCACGGGCCACGCAGGCGCTGTTCGGCCATGGCGCGCAAGAGGCCGCTTTTCTGCAGGCCTTCAATTCCGGCCGGCTGCACCACGCCTGGATGCTGACCGGCCCCAAGGGGGTCGGCAAGGCCACCCTTGCCTGGCGGATGGCCCGCCTGCTGCTGGCAACCCCGGAAAATGACGGCGGCATGTTCGCGGCACAGCCGCCGACCAGCCTTGAGATCGACCCCGCCCACCCCGTCGCCCGCCGCCTGCTCCAGTTGTCCGAGCCGAGGCACTACCTTCTGCGCCGCGCGCCGAATGACAAGGAAACCGCGCTTTCGCAGGTCATTTCCGTCGACGAAGTGCGCAAGATGAAGTCGTTCTTTGCCCTCTCTGCCGCCGATGGCGGTCGGCGCACCGCGATCATCGATTCCCTGGACGAGATGAACCCCGCCGCCGCCAACGCGCTGCTAAAGCTGCTGGAAGAACCCCCGGCCAACGTCACGCTCTTGTTGATCGCGCACCAGCCCGCCCGCCTGTTACCCACCATCCGCTCGCGCTGTCGCGAACTGCGCCTTGGGCCGCTTGGCCCGCAGGACCTTGCCGATGCCCTGACCCAGGCCGGGGGCGAGGTTGCCCCCGAAGACCGCACCGCGTTGGCCGAACTGTCCGGCGGCTCCGTGGGCGAGGCGTTCAGGCTGACCAACCTTGACGGCCTCAAGCTTTACGCCGCCGTGACGCGCCTCATGGCCACCCTACCCGGGCTGGACCGGCCGCAGGCGCTGGCGCTGGCGGACCTTGCCGGTGCGCGCGGCGCGGCTGAAACCTTCGATCTGGTCGTCACCCTGATCGACCTGTTCCTTGCCCGCCTTGCCCGGCTTGGGGCGACGGGTCAAACCCCGCCCGAGGCCGCCCCGAACGAATCCGCCCTTCTGCGCCGCCTTGCCCCGGATGAGGCTGCCGCCCGCGCCTGGGCGACGCTGGCCCAGACACTGTCGGCCCGCGCCCGTCGCGGCAGGGCGGTCAATCTTGACCCGGCCGCGCTTCTGATGGATATCCTGCTGCATGTCGACGAGACGGCGGGTTCCCTCGCCCAGAGGTAGCGCCACGATGTCCCCCAACGATCTCCCCCTTCCTGATCTGGTTGACAGCCATTGCCATCTGGATTTCCCCGATCTTGCCGGCGAAATCCCCGCCGTGATCGCCCGCGCCCGCGCCGCTGGCGTGAACCGCATGGTCACGATCTGCACCCGTCTGCGCAACGAACCCCAGATCCGCGCCATCGCCGAGGCCCATCCGGAGGTCTTCTACGCCGCAGGCACTCATCCGATGAGCGCCGCCGAGGAACCCCTTGCCACGGTTGAGGAATTGGTTGCCCTTGCCCGCCACCCCCGCCTTGTCGGCATAGGCGAAACCGGGCTGGATTATCACTACACGGCCGAATCGAAAGCCATTCAGCAGGTGTCGCTGCGCGTCCATATT
>CAIXBE010000553.1 GCA_903917595.1 uncultured Rhodobacterales bacterium | reverse complement strand
TGGTGGCCCTGATCGACCCCACCCGCAGCACTGCCGAGGCGCGGGGTGCCGCCCTCGCCGCCCAGGCCGCCGCGCTGAAGGCCCGGACCGCCCGCTGACGTTGCGTGCGCGGGGGCAATCGGCTAACAGGCAGGCGAACAGCTTTTCGAGGTCGCCCCATGCCGTCATCCCCCAAACCTGATCTGCGCATCGGCCTTGCCGGGCTTGGCACCGTCGGCATCGGGGTGGTCAAGATCATCCAGCGCCACGCCGACCTGATTGCCGCCCGCACTGGCCGCCGCGTGGTGATCACCGCCGTTTCCGCCCGCGACCGCACCAAGACCCGCGACGCCGATCTGTCGGGTTACGCCTGGGAAACCGACCCCGTCGCCCTGGCCCGCCGCGACGATGTCGATGTGTTTGTCGAGGTAATGGGCGGCCACGAGGGCCCCGCCCGTCTGGCCACCGAGGCCGCGATTGCCGCCGGCAAGGACGTCGTGACCGCGAACAAGGCGCTGCTGGCCCATCACGGCCACAGCCTGGCCCTGGCCGCCGAGGCCGCGGGCCGCGTGATCCGGTTCGAGGCCGCCGTGGCAGGTGGTATCCCCGTCATCAAGGCGTTGACCGAGGGCCTTGCCGGCAACCGCATCACCCGCGTGATGGGCGTGATGAACGGCAGCTGCAATTACATCCTGACCCGGATGCAGAACGAGGGCCTGTCCTACGCCGAGGTCTTTGCCGCCGCCCAGGCGCTGGGCTATCTGGAGGCGGACCCCAACCTTGACGTCGGCGGCATCGACGCGGGGCACAAGCTCAGCCTGCTGGCCGCCATCGCCTTTGGCACCGAAGTCAGCTTTGACGCGGTGGAGCTGGAGGGGATCGGCGCCGTGTCGATCGACGACATCAAACTGGCCGCCGACATGGGCTACCGCATCAAGCTGCTGGGTGTGGCCCAGATGACCGGGCGCGGTCTGGAACAGCGCATGACCCCCTGCCTCGTGCCCGCCGACAGCCCGCTTGGCCAGTTGCAAGGCGGCACCAACATGGTCGTGCTCGAGGGCGATTCGGTCGGTCAGATCGTCCTGCGCGGCCCCGGTGCGGGCGAGGGCCCGACCGCCAGCGCCGTGATGGCGGATGTGATCGACCTGGCCCGCGGCCTGCGCCTGCCCACCTTTGGCCAGCCCGCCACCGGCCTGACCCGGCCCGTGGCCGCCAAGACCGCCACCCCCGCCCCCTATTACCTGCGCATGACCTTGCTGGACAAACCCGGCGCCCTGGCCAAGATCGCCACTGCCCTGGGCGAGGCGGGCGTCTCCATCGACCAGATGCGCCAATATGGCCACGAAGGCGTCAACGCCCCCGTGCTGATCGTCACGCACAAGGCCACCCGCGACGACATTGACCATGCCGTCGGCCTGTTTGCCGGCACCGGAGTGCTGGTCGGCGCGCCAGTCGTGCTGCGCATCGAGGCCGTCTGACTTGACTTGATCCGCCAATCGGCCGAGGCTTGTGCTGACGGCAGGAGGTGGCGATGGCTTGGCTGCGACCCTTGGTTGTGTTCCTGTTCCTGACAGCCCCGGCATGGGCCGAACCGCTGGCCGGGTCCGACGACCCTGCCTTTGACGCCGCCCTGACCCGCCTGTTGCAGCAGGACGACCCTGCCGCCCTGTCCGCCCTGCGCGACCTTGCCGCCGCCGGAAACACCGCCGCCCTTGTCACCCTGCCCGTGGCGACAGGTTGGCTGCCCCCCGCGCCCACCTATGCCGACCGTCAGGCCCTGCGCCAGATCGAGGGTGCCTGGATCACCGACCTGGCCCGCGCCGCGGCCCGCCCTGCCGACCTGTGGCGCGAAGGTGCGATCTCGCCGCTGATGGACGACCAGCTGGACCGCGCCCTCCAGCTGTATGCCCTGGGCGAGACGGCCAAGGCAGATGCCCTGTTGCAGGCCTGGGTCAACCACATGCCCGCCAGTGCCGCTTTGCCGGGCGGTCTGACCGATCTGCCCGCCGCCCCGGTGCTCAAGGCGATGATCATGGTCGAACACCTGACCCGTGGCACCGGCGCCGCGCTGCCCATGCTGCAAAGCTGGCGCGACCTTGACCGGATCGAGGGCTGGATGGTGCTGGCCGAACTGACCGGCCAGCCGATCATTGCCCCCCTCACGCCGGGCCCAAACGCCCGCCTGACGGACGGAAGCCGCGCCAAACGTCTGCTGTGGGACGAGGATCCCCTGCCGCCCCTGCCCGAGGAGACGACCGCCATGGCCCTGCGCGACCTGCTGCCGCTGCCGCAGTTTGCCCCGGTCCGCCAGTATTGCAGCGCGACCTGTGCCGCCACCGCCCCGGCCTGTGCGGCGGCCTTTGTCAGCCTGCTCGGCGCCCCCCGCCGCTTTGTCGCCTCGGCTACCCCGCTGCAAGGCGCGGTGGACCCGGCGCGCTTTTATGCCAGCCCGCGCGGCGAACAGGTCCTGCTGGCCGCCGCCCTGCGCAACCGGCTGGAGTTGAACCTTGTGGCCGACGTCCCCGCCGCCCTGACGGCGCATCCGGCCTATCAGGCGGCGGCCAAGCGGGACGCCTGCTTTGCCGCCGGGGCCCTGCGGTCGGTGCATCCCTTACCCCCTGCGCCTTGACCAGACCGTTAGCGTCACCAGCCTTGCACGCCCGTTCTGAAGCGGGCTAAGGGTGGAAAACCCCGTTGCAAAAGGAAATACCATGGCCGAGATTTCAGAATTCCAGGACCGCCTTCTGTCTTTGGGCCTTGCCCGGGTGTCTGAAGCGGCGGCTCTGGCTTCGGCCAATCTGGTGGGGCGCGGCGATGAAAAGGCCGCCGATCAGGCCGCCGTCAATGCCATGCGCGACCAGTTGAATCTTCTGGACATAAAGGGCGTCGTCGTCATCGGCGAGGGTGAGCGCGACGAGGCCCCGATGCTGTATATCGGCGAAGAGGTCGGCACCGGCAACGGACCGGAGGTCGACATCGCGCTGGACCCGCTGGAAGGCACCACGCTGACCGCCAAAGACATGCCGAACGCGCTGACCGTGATCGCCATGGCCCCGCGCGGCACGCTTTTGCACGCCCCCGACGTCTATATGGAAAAACTGGCCATCGGCCCCGGCTTCAAACCCGGAACTGTCACCCTGTCGATGACCCCGTCCGAGCGCGTCTCAGCGCTGGCGGCGGCCAAAGGCTGTTCGACTGAGGATATCACCGTCTGCATTCTGGAACGCCCCCGGCACGAGGATCTGATCCGCGAGGTCCGCTCGACCGGGGCGGCGATCCGCCTGATCACCGATGGCGATGTGGCCGGTGTCATGCATTGCGCCGAACCGGAAACCACCGGCATCGACATTTATATGGGCTCGGGCGGCGCACCCGAAGGCGTGCTGGCGGCTGCGGCGCTGAAATGCATGGGCGGGCAGTTCTTTGGCAAGCTGTTGTTTCGCAATGACGATGAGCGCGCCCGCGCCCGCAAGGCCGGGATCACCAACTTCGACCGGGTCTATACCCGCGATGATCTGGTGCGCGCCGACGTGATCTTTGCTGCAACCGGCGTCACCAGCGGCTCGCTTCTGGCCGGGATCAAACGCGAACCGGGTCGGGTGACGCTGGAGACGATCCTGATGCGATCGAAAACCGGATCGGTGCGGCGGATGACCTACAAGACCCCGTTGCGGTAGGGGCGGCTGGTCGCAAAAGGGCCCTACCATGCCGTTCGGCACGGCAGGGCAGTCCGTTACAGCGCCGCTGTTACGGTTTCGGTCAGCGGGGTCGTCGGGCGGCCGATCAGGCGGCCAAGCGTGCCGCTGTCATCCTGCAGCGCGCCATGGCCCGCCTGAGAGTCGCTGTCGGCCAGCACCGCAGCAAAGCCTTCGGGCAAGCCAAAGCCAACCAGCGCCGCCGCATAATCCGCCTCTGGCATCGACACATAGGCCAACGGCTTGCCCGACGCCTTGGCCACGACGGCAGCCAGATCAGCGCCGCTGTGGGCGGTATCGCCTGCAAGCTCATAGATCTTGCCGGCGTGTGATGCGTCCAGCGCGGTCACCGCAATCGCCTCGGCATAGTCCCTGCGCGCGGCCGACGATACCCGCCCCTCACCTGCTGCACCGATGATCGCGCCGTGCTGGATCGCGGCACCCAGCGCCCCGGTGTAGTTTTCGGAATACCAGCCGTTGCGCAGGATCGTGGTCGACAGACCGCTGTCGCGCAATGCGGCTTCGGTGGCGATATGGTCCTGTGCCAGAACCATCGGCGAGGCTTCGCCCTTGAGGATCGAGGTATAGACGATGCGACCGACACCCGCCGCTTTGGCCGCCGCGATGACGTTGGCATGTTGGCCCGCGCGGTCGTTGAAGTCGTTCGACGAAATCAGGACCAGCGTCTGCACGCCCTTCAGCGCGGCAGGGTCGGCGGTGGTATAGTCGAAGGCGCGGGTCTGGACGCCCAGATCGGCGGCCTTTTCCGGGCTGCGGACAAGGGCCGTAGGATTGACCCCGCGCGCCTGCAGGGCGGCGATGGCAAGGCGGCCAAGCTGGCCGGTGGCTCCGGTGATGGCGATGGTGGACATGAGTTTCTCCTGTTTTCGGTTGACGAGCGAGAGGTAGGCTTTATGCTTACGAAAAGGAAGCACGCACATTTTTGTTAGTATTGGACAGGGGCGCACAGCATGACCGACACCGGCGCACAAAAGTTGATGGACCATTGGCAAAGGGGGAATGTACTTGCGGCCGATTGCCCGTCGCGGGTCGTGCTGCAGCACCTGACCAACCGCTGGGGGACGCTGGTGATGGTGGCGCTGGCCACCCGCCCGCATCGGTTTGCCGAATTGCGCCGGGCGGTCGGGGGCGTCAGCGAACGGATGCTGTCGCAGACCCTGAAGGACCTGGAGGCCGACGGGTTCGTGCTGCGCACCGCGCATGCCGTGGTGCCGCCGCATGTGGATTATGAACTGACCGGGCTGGGCCGTGAGGCGGCGGTGCATGTGGTGGCGCTGGCGGGGTGGATCGAAGCGGCGCTGCCGGAGATCCTCGCGGGGAAGGTGGCGCTGGCGGCGGAGTGAGGATGGGGTTAAGCCCTCCCCTACGTGGTTCCGAGAACGGCGCTAGAGCCTATCGCCAGTCTTTCACGCCAACTCAGAACTCCATTGATCAAGACGTTTCTGAGCGAACCCCTCAACCACCGCAATCCCACACCTTGATAGTCGCATCAAAGCCTTTTTCGCATCCTCTGTTCCTATGTCGGCAAGTGCCCAGATGCATTTGCGGGCAAGTGCAAAGTTTTCATCCCAAACCAAGTATTGGGGACAGTTGAGGGCTCGTCGCTCGAGGGCTAACACAGCATTGTCGCAACGCAGCTCTTGGATTGCTTTCACAACATCCTCATGGCGGAAGTGCCACTCTTCAGGAAGCACTTCGACAAGGACATCACATATTCCCTGCAACTGATCAGATCGAAAGCACTCATCCAACGCCTCTTCAAAAGCGTCTGAGTCCTTTTGAAGCGCAGTTTGTCGCAAAGCAGTTCTTTGCTTAGTCATTGCCCGACCTTTGTGACAATAGCTACAGTCCACCATGGCAAGCCGCCCTGAGCGTTGCGCCGCATCCTATTCTGTCGGCTCCCCGAACCTTGCCAGCATCCGGTCGCGGATCTGGTCGCGGGCCTGACGATAGGCCGACAGCTTGGCTTCGCGGCCTTCGCCAAGCCCGGTTGGGTCAAGGATCGGCCAGTATTCGATCTGCAGGTGATGATAGCGCGTCAGCTCCAGCGCCATGCGCTGACTGGCGGGCGACAGCGCCACGATCAGATCAAACTGCGACAGGTCATCGCCCCAATCCTGCATCTCGTCGAAACTGCGCGACCGGTGGCGGGACAGCTCGATCCCCAGCTCCTGACAGACGGCGATGGAAAATCCGTCCACCTCCATATCGTTCTTGACGCCAGCCGACTGCACATAGGCGCGTTGGCCGTAAAGTTTCTTCATCAGCCCTTCGGCCATGGGCGAGCGCACGGCATTGTGGTCGCAGCAAAACAGCACGGATTGCGGAAAATCGACCACGTCAGCCCCAGTGCAAAACGCAGATCAGGGTGAACAGCCGCCGCGCGGTGTCGGTATCGACCAGCGCCTTGCCCTCCAGCCGTTCCTTCAGGATCGAGGCACCCTCGTTGTGGATACCGCGCCGCGCCATGTCGATCGCCTCGATCTGGCTGGGCGGCAGGCGTTTGACCGCGTCGAAATAGTTCTCGCAGATCTGGAAATAGTCCTTCACCACCTGCCGGAAGGGGCCAAGCGACAGATGAAACTCGGCCACCTTGACCGCGTCTTCGGTGGCGACGTCAACCACCAGCCGCCCCTCGCGGATCGCCAGCAACACGCGGTAAGGGCCTTCGGGATGCTCACGGTCGGCCCGGACCGGCAGGCCAAAGCTGTTGTCCTCCAGCAGATCATAGATCGCCACGCGGCGTTCCTGTTCGATCTCGGGCGTGGGGCGGACAAGGCCCTTTTCGTCGATGTCGATCTGGCAGATGCGGTTGGTCATTTGGGGCCCAGGGAAATACTTGCCCTGTGATGCCCGATCACAAGGGGGGGACGCAAGGACGAAGGGGTCAATCGTTCAACCGGTCCAGCCGCGCGCGGACCGACAGCCCATGCGCCTGTAGGCTTTCGCTGATCGCCAGCCGTTCGGCAGCGGGGCCGATGGCCTTCAGCGCTTCGGGCGTCATCTTGGCCAGCGTCGTGCGCTTCATGAAATCCAGCACCGACAGGCCAGAGGAAAACCGCGCCGACCGCGCGGTGGGCAAAACGTGGTTCGGTCCGCCGACATAATCGCCGATAGCCTCAGGCGTCCACTGGCCCAGAAAGATCGCGCCGGCATGGGTGATCTTTTCGCACAACGCCTCTGGGTCGGCGACGCACAGCTCCAGATGTTCCGGGGCGATGCGGTTGGACAGGCTTGCCGCCTCATCCAGATCGCGGGCAATGATGACCGCGCCATGTGCCGCCCATGAGGCCCCGGCAATGGCACGCCGTTCCAGCGTTTCCAACCGTTTGGCGACCGCACCCGCGACGGCCTGACCAAAGGCTGCGTCCGGCGTGACCAGAATCGACTGCGCGCTTTCGTCGTGTTCGGCTTGGGACAAAAGGTCCAGCGCGATCCAGTCGGGGTCGTTGTGTGCGTCGGCGATCACCAGAATCTCGGACGGCCCGGCGATCATGTCGATGCCGACGCGCCCAAAGACCCGGCGCTTGGCGGCGGCAACATAGGCGTTGCCGGGGCCGGTTATCTTGTCGACCGCCGCGATGGTTTCAGTGCCGTAAGCCAGCGCGGCAATCGCCTGCGCCCCGCCGATGCGATAGATCACGTCCACCCCGGCGATCTGGGCTGCCAGAAGGACCAGCGGATTGACCACCCCGCCCGGCGTCGGGCAGGCAATGGCCAGCCGCCCTACCCCCGCCACCTTGGCCGGAATTGCGTTCATCAGGACCGAGGACGGATAGGACGCCAGCCCCCCCGGCACATAGAGCCCCGCCACTGACACCGGCGTCCAGCGCCAACCCAGCATGGCCCCGGTGGGGTCGGTCCAGCTTTCATCCTGCGGCTTTTGACGGGCATGATAGGCGCGGATGCGGCCGGCGGCCAGTTCCAGCGCCGCGCTGTCTTCGGCGCTGACCTTTGCGATTTCTGCCGCGATTTCGGCGGGTGAAAAGGCCAGCATTTCCGGCGTCAGGGTCAAGCGGTCAAACCGCTGGGTCAGGTCGATGACCGCGCGGTCGCCGCGCGCCCGCACATCAGCGATGATTCCGGCGACGGTCTGGTCGACATCCTCGGCCTCTTCGCGCTTTTGACCCAGAAGGGCGGCAAAGGCGGCCTCGAAGCCTGCATCGACGGTGTTCAGGAAGACGGGCATCTGGGCCTCCGGCTGGTCAAGGTGCAGATAGCGCGGTGGCGGGGTGCGCTCAAGCGGCTTGCGGGTTCGACAAAAGTTTTCGAAAACCCTTGCAAATTCCTTCTAAGGAATTTGGTCCCGGATTACCCGTGATGGGGCATCTTGCCCGACGGCGCGCGGTATGGGCGGGTCACGTCGTCCAGCCGGACCTCCAGCGCTTCGACATCCAGCGCAATCGCGCCGTCACCGGCCAGCGTCAGGGTCAACCGACCGGTGCCATCCGCCCCCGGCGCAAAGTCCAGCGACAAGAGCGACAACACCAGATCCTTGTCGCCCCGGTCAAATCCCTGGCTTTGCACGCGCAGCACATCGTCGATGACCAGCACCGACCGCACCCGTTCATAGGCCCGGCCCACCGCTTCGGCCTGAGTCCGGTCTTCCCAGCGGAACCGGTTCAGCATCAGCGCAAAGCGGCGGCGCTTGGGGTCGTGGCTCATCTCGGTCACGGGCAGGACGGCGTCCTGCACAAGGGTCGAGATGACCTTTAGGTCCTCGGCATCCTGCGCCACCAGCCGCAACGGGCCTTCGCCGCCGTCCTGAAACCGGGCATCGGTCATGCAGAGATACGCTCGATGTGGGCCCCGCAGGCGCGGAGTTTTTCGACCACCCGCTCATAGCCGCGATCCAGATGGTAGACACGGCTGACCACGGTTTCACCTTCGGCGGCAAGCCCGGCGAGGATCAGCGACACGCTGGCGCGCAGGTCGGTGGCCATCACCGGCGCACCCTTCAGCTTGTCAACCCCAGTCACGGTGGCGGTGCCGCCATGGACGTCGATCTTTGCCCCCATCCGCATCAGTTCGGGGGCATGCATGAAACGGTTCTCGAAGATCTTTTCTTCCAGCACCGAAACCCCGTCCGCCGTGCAAAGCAGCGCCATCATCTGCGCCTGCAGGTCGGTCGGAAAGCCGGGGAAGGGTTCGGTCATCACGTTCACCGCCTTCACGCGCCCGTTCTTCCGCGCGACCTTTAGCCCCCGCTCGGTTTGGGTGACCGACACACCCGCCGCGTCCAGCCTTTCGGCAAAAGCGCCCACCAGCTCCAGCGTTCCGCCCAGACATTCCACCTCACCGCCGCAAATGGCGGGGACCAGCATGTAGGTGCCAAGCTCGATCCGGTCGGTGACCACAGGATGCGTCGCGCCGCCCAGCCGGTCGGTGCCCTCGATGGTGATCGTGCTGGTCCCCTCGCCGTCGATATGCGCGCCCATTTTCCGCAGGCAGCGGGCAAGATCGACAATCTCGGGTTCCCGCGCGGCGTTTTTCAGGACGGTCGTCCCCTTGGCCAGCGTTGCCGCCATCAGCGCATTTTCGGTGGCCCCGACCGACACGAACGGGAAATCGACGACCGCCCCTTTCAGCCGCCCGCCCGGGGCCTTGGCATACACATAGCCGTCGCGCAGATCAAGTTCCGCCCCCATCGCCTCCAGCGCCTTCAGGTGCAGGTCGACGGGTCGCGCGCCAATGGCACAGCCGCCGGGCAGCGAGACAATAGCGTGGCCAAAGCGGGCCAGCATCGGGCCAAGCACCAGAATCGACGCTCGCATCTTGCGCACGATGTCATAGTCAGCCTTCAGGTTGCTGATCGTATGGCTGGACATCGCCAGCACCAGACCGTCGTTCAGGCTGGCCACTTCCGCGCCCAGGGACTGCAAAAGCTGCGTCATGGTCGCGATGTCCGACAGGCGCGGCGCGTTGGTCAGCGTCAGCGGCTCATCCGACAACAGCGTGGCTGGCATCAGCGTGAGGCAAGCGTTCTTTGCCCCCGCAATCGGGATCACCCCGGACAAAGCCCCGTTGCCGCGCACCAGAATCGAATCCATTTGCCCTAATCCTCGTTCTTCGTTTCCCCGTCCGCTTCTGTGGCGGTCCGGGCCTGTGCCTGTGCCTTCCGGCGCGCCATGTTGGCCTTCAGTGCTGCCTTCTGCCGCTCCAGGCGCGCCGAGGCGGCCGTGCGGGGTTCGGGCGCCTTGCGGTCTGGCGGAGGGGATGGGCTGCGCATGGCGTCATCTTTACCGCAGGTGACGCGCAGGGTCCAGATTGGCCGGTTGCAGCGGCTATTGCGTGCGTGTGAAGAACAGCGTGAAGCCCCGACCGCCAGTGGTGCCCGACATCGTCATCTCATTCTGGCCTGTGCAGGCAAAGTCGTAAGCCTCGTTCTTGGACCTTGGCAGGTCTTTGAACAGCATCACTTCGCTGGTCGATGGGTTTTCCGTCATCTTGCCATTCGCATCGCGCGAGTAGGACTTCGGGATCACGATCTGGATCGCGGCGTCTGACTCCTGATAGCACATGTAAAGATTGTTCTGGTCGGTGGTCCAGGTGTTGTCGACGCTGCCACCGATATCGATCGCCGAGGCGCTGACCCCTTCATCCGTATAGTTCAGCTTGATCCGCAGCTTGTGGAACCCAAAGTAAGCCTTGCCGTCGGGGTCGAACTTGACGCCGAAATTGCCTGTAACCTCGACATCGCTGACCGAGGCCGGGGCCATGTCATAGATCACGCGGCTAAGGTCACCCTGGTCGGCAACCCAGGTGCCAATCAGGCAGGCATCGCGGTCACTGGCCACAAAGCAGGCCTCGCAGCCGGGCAGTTTGGTGGCGTCAAGCGTAACGGCTTCGGGCCCGGTGCCAAAACCCATCCCGACAAAGCGCAGCGTGGTGTCATTTTCACAGCCCTGCTCGACGTTGATCAGCCCGATGCTGGACCAGTCGCCCGCCGGTCCCGAGGGCTTGCGATAGCTGACGTCGGGCGCGCCTTGCCCGGTCACATAGTATCCGCCGCCGATGAAGGTGACGTCCCACAGGATCATGGTCAGCGGCGTCGCCTGAATCACCAGCGGCCCGCTGGCGATGACGTCTTGCTTTTGTTTAGGTTCGGGTTTCTTGAACACATACCCATCGGGCATCGTGATCGCGCCATCTACAAAGTCACGGGGAAATTCGGCCAGAAGATAAAATGGAACCTGCGACAGCAGTGCCGTGCGCTGCGCCTCTTCGCCCGGGACCGTGGGCATAGCCTTGATGAAATCGAAGATCGGATAGATCTTGTTCGATGCTAGCCAGGCGAAGAACACCACCGAACCGCCGTTGCTGCTGGATTTGTGCAGCGGAATGGTCTGCAGATCGGCCGCAAAAGACCTGACGCGCGAGTCAAGGTCTTGGGGAACCGGATAGATCCAGTGCGCGATGTACTGCGCGGTGCCTTCGACCCACCAGGTCGCGCCCTTGCTGTATTGCCTTAACTGATCTGGCCAGGTCGCTCCCTGGATGCAGTGAAAGACTTCATGCGCAATTGTCCCGTGGAATTTCTCCAGCACATCGCCAAGGCTTTTGGTGTCGGCGACGGCCACGTTGATCCGGATCACACATTCCTTGGGATCACCGGGCAGCGCGTCAGCAAAAGGGTCGCCAGGGTCCGACAGGACCAGGTTGCCAAAGACAAAGGTCAGGTCCTGAACCTTGAGGTCATAGCTTTCACGGTAGCCATCCAGCCAGGCCAGCGTGGTCTGAGCGGCCTCGACGACCAGGGGTTCGTATTGCGGATCGGTCGTGTCACCCTTCCAGCGCAGGGTGCGGATCCGGACGCTGCGCCCGAAGGCGTCGACCGACAACTCGCGGATCGGTTCGCAGACGAAATCCTTGTTGCGGACCTTGGACACGGCGAATTCCGGCGTGGTGCAATCCAGGAATTCGGCCTGCGTGCGCATTCCGACGTATCCGGCCGGTCGTTCCGACAACATCCGGTCAGCTATTCCGGGGTATCCGGCCATCTGAGGATCGTTGCCGCGTAGGCATGGTTTTTGATGTCAGCCTCTTTGGCCGTCGTCAACGTTTTCGGCGG
>CAIXBE010000552.1 GCA_903917595.1 uncultured Rhodobacterales bacterium | reverse complement strand
CGTGCAGGACTCGGGCCATCCGAAGTCCAAAGACCGTCCCATGCCCCGAACATTTGACTCAAATTGTGCTTCCTCTCTGGAAGAATATCCCACAGGGGGTCCGGGGGATGTGAAATCCCCCGGCGCTGGCACAAGGCGCAAGCCTCAGCTGAACTCGCGTAGCCGCGCCACATAGCGCACCATCGTGTCAATCTCGAGGTTAACCCGGTCACCCACGGCCACCTCGTCCCAGGTCGTCACCGTTTGGGTATGCGGGATCAGGTTCACCCCGAAATTGTAGCCATCCACCTCATTCACCGTCAGCGAGGTCCCGTTCAGCGCCACCGAGCCTTTGGGGGCGATGAACCGCGCCAAAGCCTCTGGCGCGCGGAACACGACCCGGACCGATCCGCCCTCGGTCCGCACCGACACCACTTCAGCCAGACCGTCAACATGGCCCGACACGATATGCCCGCCAAGCTCATCGCCCACCCGCAAGGCGCGCTCAAGGTTCACGCGCTTGCCTGCGGCCCAGCCGGAAAGGTTGGTCTTTGACACCGTCTCGGCCGAAATCTGCACGTCGAACCATCCCTCAGGATCAGACCCCAGCGCCACAACCGTCAAGCAGACCCCGTCGCAGGCGATGCTGGCGCCGATGTCGATGCCCGCAACGTCATAGCGCGTAGCGATCCGTGCCCGCAGATCGCCGGCGAGCTTAACATCCGCAATCCGCCCGATATCCGTGACAATTCCCGTGAACATGACCGGTCCCCCTTGCCCTTTCGACCTAATCCTGACTGCGCATTCACGCAAGCCCGCAACACCATCGCCTTGATCTCTTCACCCTTTCTACCGATTTCCGCTATAGTTCGCGGATAATCAGGGCCATCTTAGCCCGACCCGGGACCCACATCTTGACCGATACCGCTCGCCGTTTCCTGTTCCTGCAAGGCCCACATGGGCCCTGGTTTCACCGGCTTGGGCAGCTTCTCCGCGCCGCCGGGGCCGAGGTGTGGCGGGTCGGCTTCAATCTTGGTGATCGGGTATTCTGGCCCGGCCCGGGCTATATTGCGTTCAAGGACAGCCATGACCGCTGGCCCGACACCTGCGCCGAGCTGATGACCCGGCACCGGATCACCGATCTGGTGCTGTATGGCGACACCAGACCGATCCATGCTCAGGCCGTGGCGCTGGCCCGCCTGCGCGGCATCATCGTCCATGTGTTCGAGGAAGGCTATCTGCGTCCCTATTGGGTGACCTATGAACGGGATGGGTCGAACGGCAATTCGCGGCTGATGTCGATGACCTTGCCCGACATGCAGGCGGCACTGGAAAAAGTCGATCAGGACCTGCCCGACACACCCGCGACCTGGGGCGACATGCGCCAGCACATGGTCTGGGGCGCGCTCTATCATGGCTGCGTCGCCCTTGGCTTTCGCGCTTACGCCAACTTCTCCCCACACCGGGCGCTGACCGTGGGTCAGGAATTTCGGTTGTATATCAAGCGCCTGATACTGATGCCGGTCCACCGGATCGAACGAAAGCTGGCGACGCGACGCATCCGGCAGGGTGGTTTTCCCTATCATTTGGCGATCTTGCAGCTGGAACACGACGCCAGTTTCCGCGACCATTCGCCATTTTCCAGCATCACCGAATTTCTGGCACTGGTCATGGAGGGTTTTGCCAAAGGTGCGCCGCGGCACCACCATCTGGTCTTCAAGGCCCACCCGCTTGAGGATGGCCGCACCCCGTTGTTGCCGGAAATCCGGCGGCTGGCCCGGCTGCAGGGGCTGACCGGCCGGGTGCATTTCGTGCGGGGCGGCAAGCTGGCAGAGTTGCTGAATGATGCCCGCTCGGCCGTCACGGTGAATTCCACCGCCGGGCAACAGGCGCTGTGGCGGGGACTGCCGCTGCGTACGTTCGGCACGGCGGTCTACGCCAAGCCCGAGTTTGTCTCGACCCAGCCACTGGATCAGTTCTTTGCCGCACCAGACCGCCCCGATAGCCGCGCCTACCGCAGTTATCGACAATTTCTGCTTGAGACGTCGCAAGTTGTCGGCGGTTTTTATTCGTCCCGTGGACGGCGCGCGCTGTTGCGCCAGGTGGCTGATTTGATGCTTGCCCCGCACGACCCTTACCAATCGTTGACTTCCGGGACTGCGGCACCAAGGCAACAGTTTCGGGTTGTCCGTTGAAAAACTTTTTGGCGGCTGGCCAAGGTTGGGCCGGTTCGCTACCTTTACGTTAAAATAACAATACCTGAGAGGCCCGACAGTGCGACGTTCCAAGTTCATTTCGATAAAACTCATCGCTCTACTGTCTTCGGTGTCGATTGTTGGCGCTTGCGGTCTTCCCCGGTCCGGCCCAAGCACGAGGGAAGTTCTAAGTGGATCGGTTGACGTCAAAGGCGACGCCCACATCGTCACCGTTACGCCGGAAGTCTCGCGCCTTGCCGGTGTTCAGGAGACGTTTGGCTTCAACGACGCGTTCCAGAACGCAGGCCTTGTCGGGTCTGACACCATCGCTGCCGGCGACACGCTGGCCATCACTGTTTTTGAAAACGTCAAGGACGACCCTTTGCTTGGCAACACCGGGCAGCGGGTTTCTGCGCTCAGTGAAATTCAGGTCGACGGTGAGGGGTATATCTATATTCCCTATGCCGGCCGCATCCGTGCAGACGGCCAGACGCCCGAAGGCGTGCGGCAGGCAATCACCCGCCAGTTGGAAGACCAGACCCCTGATCCGCAGATCACGGTGACGCGGGTT
>CAIXBE010000551.1 GCA_903917595.1 uncultured Rhodobacterales bacterium | reverse complement strand
GCTTACTCCCCGGATGGGGACTGCGGCAATCCATCCGTCAACTCATAGTAATCGCCCTTGCTGGAAACATGGATATGCCGAACCAGCCTGCCGGCCGTTGGATTATCGATAACTCCTGCCTCTACCGATTGTTCGCTGGCGCTTCGAAACAACAGCCCCGATCCGCATGTTGGACAAAAGCTGCGCACCCCGCCGTTCGGCCCAACATGATCGCGGGTGCGCCGCGCGTGCCATTCAATCATGCTGGTCGGCGCATCAAAACTTGCCGAGTAGTGCCCCGACGTCTTGCGGCACTGATGACAATGACAGCCCCAAACCTCACCCATCGGTCCCGACAAGGTAAATCGGTTCGCCCCGCACAGACACGATCCGTACAGAACCTCCGCCGTGGTTGGCTGGCCATGATAATAGTCGCCAGCATCATCCTCATACCAATGCTCAGCGATCTGTAGTCCGGTTGGACCATCAATCGCACCGGGCGCAAAACTGATCTGGTCTGACTCCATGGCCTGCCAAAACAAGAACGCGCCACAACCATTGCAGAACCCTCGTCTGGCGCTGTCAGAGGCTGCGTACCAAGCCAGCGTATCTGACTTTACCAGTGTCAGCGCATCCTCCGATACCGCACTCGCGGCCCAAAAATGACCCGACTGTTTGCGGCACTGGGTGCAATGACAGGCGATTACTGGGCGAGAATGTCCCAAAACGTCAAACACGACCCCGCCACACAGACACGATCCCCTCATCATTCAGCCTCCGCAAAAACCTTGGCCAGCAAAGGCACCAGCCAATCCTCATCCACGCTGGTAAAGGCAGCAGGGGCGTCACTGTCGATATCGAACACCCCCAGCAGCTGCCCCCGGGCGTTCCAAACCGGGACGACCAGCTCCGACCGGGTGGATGCCGCACAGGCGATATGGCCGGGAAAATCCTCAACATCGGGCACATTCTGAACCATGCCCGTCCGGGCGCACGCCCCGCACACACCGCGATCGAACGGTATCACAAGGCAGCCATGTCCACCCTGATAAGGGCCGATCTTCAACAGTTCCGGCCCCACCACCCGGTAAAATCCTGTCCAATCAGCAAAGGGATGCGCGTTATGCACTTCACACGCGACCGTTGCCATCAGCGCCACTGTGTCGGTTTCACGATCTGTCAGTGCAAGGATACTGGCCGTTACAGCTTGATAATCCATCCTTCAGTACCCCAAGGCGCAACCATCCTTGCGCGGGTCAGATGCCCCGATCAGAATGCCGTCCGTCATGAGTATGTTCTGTGCACCGCCCAAGGGTTCTGCCGGGATTGATACGTCATGCCCCATATCCGACAATTCGGCGCGCACCTTCTCCGAATAGCCACGTTCCACGAGCATCCCTTCAGTGCCTGAGAAACAGCGCGGCCCATCAACGGCAGTCTGTCCGTCCATGCCAAAATCGACCATGTTGGTGACAAACCGGGCATGGCCGCAGGGCTGATAGGCACCACCCATGACCCCGAAAGGCATCGTGACCTTGCCACCGCGCCCCAACATGGCCGGTATGATGGTGTGCATCGGGCGTTTGCCACCCGCCATTTCGTTTGGATGCCCCTGTGCCAGTGTGAAACCTGCCCCTCTGTTCTGGAAATTGATCCCGAACTTGGACGATGCCAGCCCCGAGCCAAAACCAAGATAGATCGAGTAGATCAGCGATACGGCCATCCGGTCGCGATCAACGACGGTGATGTAGATCGTTTCGCGGTGCACGGTTTCGGTCAAGGGGGCTGCCGCCTTGATTGCCCGCTTGGGGTCGATCAGGGCAGCCAAGTCTGCCGCGGTTTCGCGCGACAGCATATGCTCCAAACGAGGGGTGCTTTCCGCAATGAAACGGTTGCGCGCATCATAGGCAAGCTTTGACGCCTCGGCTTCGATATGTGCGCGCTGGGTCCCGTAAGGATCCATGCTGCCCAAGTCGAAATGCTTCAATATGTTCAAAAGCAGGATCGCCGTTGCGCCCTGCCCGTTTGGCGGGTGCTCTTGCAGGTCATGGCCTTTGTAGTCACCAACGACCGGCTTTCCATAAGTGCAGCGCGTGGCCGCAAAATCGTCCAAGGTATGCGCCCCGCCAAGTGCTTGCAGGGATTTCACCATGTCCTCGGCCACTTCGCCTTCATAAAACCCGGCCCGGCCTTTGGCAGCGATCCGCCGAAACACTTCGGCCTGACCCGGCGCGCGAAACATTTGCCCCGGCATCGGAACCTTGCCATCCAGCAGCAAGAAGCGACGCGCCTCCCCGGTCAACGCCGAGGAATCATCTGCCCAATCGAATGCAACCCGTGGG
>CAIXBE010000550.1 GCA_903917595.1 uncultured Rhodobacterales bacterium | reverse complement strand
ACGAGGGCGTGCACGTCCGACATGCTTTCGCCGAGGAGGTTGTCTTCGATTGCCCGCAAGACCTCGCGGACCTTGCTTTGGACGAGGGTCCCTGCCGTGCCCAGCAGGAAATCCACCGAGATTTGTGCCAGCCCGAACTCGGTGAAGTAGTTGTAGAGGGTGGTGCCCGCCCCGTCCTTCACGATGCCGCGCAGGGCGTTCATCTCCATGTATTCGCGCGTCTGGGCGTGCTTGCGCCGCATCAGCTGCAGCTTGCGGTTCATCACTTCGACCAGCGGGTCGGCACCATCGAAGACGCCCAACGCGGGCTGGCCCTGAATGTCGTTCGGCAGGATGACATCATCATGCGGGATCCACGGCAGGGCGAAGCTGCGCATCGACCGGCCCTCGCGGGTGCCGACGGTCGCGGGGCCGCCGAGGGGAACGGAGGGCAGCAGGTTTAGGACACCCTCGTACTGCTCGATAATCACCGATCGCTGGCTGACACCTTCGAAGCGGAAGAGGCCGATCTGGCCGAGGCGGGTGTAGAGGTTGGGCAGGATGTTGATGGCCTGCGTCATTTCGGCCAGCGAGTAACCGCCAGCGTCAAAGGGATTGCGGACAAGGGTCATGGGGTGCTCCTAGGGATGAAGGGGATCAGACGCCGTCCCGGGCGATGATGCCCACGGCGGCCAGCTGGGCGATCTTGGCGTTGATCTTGGCCGCGTCGTTGACGGTACCCTCGTAGGCGAGGCCCGCGCGCGACACGATCGAGGGGCCACGGACCAGCACGATGCCGACGGCGTCCGCCAGTGTGGCGTTCACCGGATAAAGCAGCACGGCGACGGCGACCTGTGCACCATCGGCACCAGTTGCGGCCGACAGGGTGTATTTGCCGCTCGCCGTGATCCGGCCGAGCACGGCACCGGAGGGATAGTTGGTGCCGATCAGCAGGGTGATCACCTCGCGTGTGTAGTTCGGGTTGACCTCATATTTGAGGACATCGCCCATGCTGGGCGGTTCCGTCAGGACGGGCATTGGTCAGTCTCCATGGTTTGGGGGAGGATCGGTTGGGGGTAGGGAACGAGGCGGCGGCGTTGGTTCAGCGCTTGGCGTCGGTCGCGGTCTTCTTGGCGGCCGCCACGATGGGGCTTTCCTTGACCGCTGCAGCCGGTGCGGTGGCGATGATGCCAGCGGCATCGCTGCGGGCGGCAAGATCGGCCAGAACCCGGGCGCGCAGGGCTTCGGGTTTCAACCCACGCGTGACTGCGTCGGCTATGTCGATGGTCACGCCCAGCCGGGCGGCCTGCGCGCAGACCTGGGCCACCTCAGCGGCCTCGGCGCGAATGGCGTCTGCGGTCATGTCAGTGGGCGAAGCATTGGCCGCCGCAGCGGGCGGCTCTGGCGCTGCCGCGACGGCAGGCATAGCCGCAGGAGGAGCGGCAACTGGTGCCGGGGTCGGGGTTTCTGTGGGCGTGGTGGCCATCTGTGGACCCTTTCTGCTGGGGGAAGTGGTGCCGCGGGGTGCGGCGGCGAAGGCGTGGAAGGCGGTGCCAGGATCGGCGAGTTCGTCGGCCAGACCGGCGGCAATGGCATCGGACCCGCGAAAGACGGCGGCTTCGGTGGCCAGCGCCGCTGTCTGCGTCAGACGTTCGCCACGACCGGCGGCAACGGTTTCGGCGAAGAGGATGCGGACCACTTCCAGTTCGCGTTGCATCTGGTCGTGCACAGCCTCGGGCAGCGGCTGATAGGGATTGGCGTCGATTTTGTGCGATCCGGCATGGATCAGGGTGACGGCGATGCCCTTTTGATCGAGCGCGCCGCTCATATCGGTGTGCAGTGCGACCACCCCGATGCTGCCGACAGCGCCGGTGCGCGGCAGGATTATCCGGTCGGCCTGGCTGGCAAGGACATAGCCCGCCGACAGCGCATGTTCAGCGACAAAGGCGTGGATGGGCTTCTGCGTCCGGGCGGCGCGAATGCGATCTGCAAGATCGAAAGCACCGGCGACCTCGCCACCGAAGCTGTCGATGTCCAGCGCGATGCCGCGAACGCCGGGATCGGCCAATGCGGCCTGCAGCTGGGCGGCGATGCCTTCGTAAGAAGTGAGGCCAGAGGATTGCCCGATCCATGCGCCGCGATGGACCAGCGTTCCGGCGATTTCGATAACGGCGATGCCATCCACTACCGCATAAGGTTGGCTGCCGTTCCGCTGGTGGCGCTGGGCGAGATCGTTCCCGAACAGCGAGGCGCGGGCGGGCAAACTGGCGGCAGTCTGATCATCGGCTT
>CAIXBE010000549.1 GCA_903917595.1 uncultured Rhodobacterales bacterium | reverse complement strand
GCCAAAAGCCTGATCATTCTGCACCTTAGGTAATGAAACGAAGTTGGAAGCAAAGATGACCCAAGACGCAGATGTTCCGGAACAATGCCGACTGATCGCCGTTATCGGCGGGTCGGGCTTCATCGGAACGAGGTTGGTCGCTCGTTTGTGGAAGCAGCACGACTTGGTCATCGTGGACAAGCACATCAGCGGGGATTTCCCAAAGCTGACACGTCAAGCAGATGTACGCGATCTGCATTCGCTGCGCATGGCAGTGCCAGACGGCGCGGTCATGGTGAACCTGGCGGCCGAGCACCGGGACGATGTTACGCCCCGCTCGCTCTATGACGAGGTCAATGTCGAAGGCGCGCGCAACCTGTGTCTGGTGGCGCGCGAGAAGTCGATCCAGACAATCGTATTCACCAGCACCGTGGCAGTTTACGGCTTTGCCCCAATCGGCACCGACGAATCTGGCAAGATTGCTCCGTTCGCGGACTACGGACGCACCAAGTTCGAGGCCGAAAACATTTTCCGCGCCTGGCAGGCCGAAGACCCAAAAGCACGGCGCCTGGTGATCTTGCGACCGACAGTGGTGTTTGGCGAACGCAACCGAGGCAATGTCTACAATTTGTTCCGCCAAATTGCATCGGGCATGTTCGTTATGGTGGGGGCAGGCACCAACCGCAAGTCAGTTGCCTATGTCGGCAATGTGGTGGCTTTTCTAGATCAGTGCTTGCAGGGTGACGCTGGCGTTTGGACCTACAATTACGTCGACAAACCCGATCTTGACATGAACGCGTTGGTGGCCATCGTGCGGCGGACACTGGGCAAGCCGGAATCCGGACGGTTCCGATTGCCCACTGTTGCGGCCTTGGGGTTGGGGCATCTGTTCGATCTGATTGCAAGAATCAGTGGACGTAAATTTGCTATCAGCGCGATCCGAGTGAAAAAATTCACCGCCAACAGCGTATTTGGTACCGCCATCATCCCGGCACAGTTCACGCCACCCGTGTCGTTGGATGCCGCCATCGCGCGCACCATCGCGTTCGAGTTTGTTGACGACAACTCGGCCCAGACCACATTTGACTCCGAGTGATGTCGGAGCAAGTCACAGAAGCCACGGGAAAACCATGACAAAACGCGCGCTCATCACAGGTGTTTCCGGCCAGGACGGCTCCTATCTGGCAGAATTACTGCTGGAAAAGGGCTATGAGGTGCATGGTATCAAGCGCCGCGCCTCGTCGCTGAATACTCAGCGCATCGACCATATCTATCAGGATCCGCACACGCCGAACCCGCGGCTGAAACTGCATTACGGCGATCTGGCCGACGCCTCCAACCTGACGCGCATCCTTGGCGAGGTTCGTCCCGATGAGGTCTATAACCTTGGCGCGCAAAGCCATGTCGCCGTCAGCTTCGAGGTGCCCGAATACACCGCCGATGTCGATGCCATGGGCACCTTGCGGCTGCTGGAGGCGATCCGGTTTCTCGGGCTGGACAAGCAGACCCGCTTCTATCAGGCCTCCACCTCGGAACTCTACGGCCTCGTGCAGGAAATCCCGCAGACCGAAACCACGCCCTTCCATCCGCGCAGCCCCTATGCGGTGGCCAAGATGTATGCCTACTGGATCACGGTGAACTACCGCGAGGCCTATGGGATGTATGCCTGCAATGGCATCCTCTTTAACCACGAATCCCCGCGCCGGGGCGAGACATTTGTGACCCGCAAGATCACCCGCGGGCTGGCCAACATCGCGCAGGGGCTGGAGCAGTGCCTGTATATGGGCAACATCGACTCCTTGCGCGACTGGGGCCACGCAAGGGATTACGTCCGGATGCAGTGGATGATGCTGCAACAAGAGGTGGCCGACGATTATGTCATCGCCACCGGCAAGCAATATTCGGTGCGCGAATTCATTTCCTGGTCGGCTGCCGAGCTGGGCATTGCCTTGCGGTTTGACGGCAGCGACGTGGAGGAAACGGCCGTTGTGGTCGGCATCAGCGGCGATAAAGCGCCGGCGGTCAAGATGGGCGACGTGCTGATGCGCATCGACCCGCGCTATTTCCGCCCGGCCGAGGTGGAAACCCTGCTGGGTGACCCCAGCAAGGCAAAGGGCAATCTGGGCTGGGAGCCGATGATCACCGCACAGGAAATGTGCGCCGAAATGGTCGCCGCCGACCTGTTAACCGCCCGGCGCCATGCCTTGCTGAAAACGCATGGGCTGGAGTTGCCGGGTTCGTTTGAACACTGAGACGTCGGCCGCAGATCGCCCCAGCCCGTGGAGAAGAAGATATGAGCCTTGTGAAGTCCTTCGTGCGCTGGAACCGGCAGGCTTCTGCTTGGCTGCTTGGCCGGGTTCCCGTGATGTTTTCTGGGCCGAGCTATCATGAAAACCTCTTGGCCGCGATCGCCCGAGCAATGGCCAAAGATCACCCCGCTGTGGTCCTTGAGGCGGGCGGGGTGGACCGTCCGATCCTGTCGAAGTCGCCCGACTACCGGTTCATCGGATTGGACATCGAAAAGCGGGAAAACTGCAATCA
Source organism: uncultured Rhodobacterales bacterium (assembly GCA_903917595.1). Taxonomy (GTDB): domain Bacteria; phylum Pseudomonadota; class Alphaproteobacteria; order Rhodobacterales; family Rhodobacteraceae; genus Tabrizicola; species Tabrizicola rara. The sequence goes on along the minus strand of CAIXBE010000549.1, from coordinate 2,566 downwards.
TCTTTACGATGAGTTCGTGATCCAATCGATCGAAAAGCCTATTTCCCATCGGGTTGACATGATCGTTTCGATCACCCTGATGGAACATGTTCCCAACAACCTGGCGGCCGTCCAATCGATGTTTTTAAATCTGACTCCGGGCGGCACGACACATCACTACATTCCTTCAGGTCTGCACCCCTATTCCATCGCGCTGCGTCTGGTCGGTCCGGCACTTCAAAAACGGCTGATCCCGATCTTGCGGCCTGGGGCGGAAGGCGTCACCGGCTATCCCGCCTTCTTCGACCACTGCACGCCGGGCAGAATGGAGCGTCTGTTTGCTGAAACCGGCTTTGCCGACATTGAGATCACATGCTTTTACCGTGCCAATGACTATTTCGCCTTTTTCACACCGGCTTATGTCGTGATCAGCCTGTTTGAAAACCTCTGTGGTCTGATGAACTGGCGGACCTTTGCATCGGGCTTTGTAATCAGTGGCCGACACCCTGCGGAGACAATACCATGACAAACGGCGGCATCCCCACAATGAGCGCACGCAACGACAGGTTGAAATACTTTGTTGCCGGGCATCGCGGCATGGTGGGCGGGGCGATTTTGCGCCGCTTGCAGGCGCGGGGCGATCAGGTCATCACCCGCAGCCACACCGAGCTGGATTTGACCGATCAGGTGGCGGTGCGGGCTTTCATGCAGTCTGAACGCCCCGATGTGGTGATCCTCGCGGCGGCCAAAGTCGGCGGCATTCATGCCAACAACACCTATCCGGCACAGTTCATCTATGAAAACCTGATGATCGAGGCCAATGTCATCCATCAGGCCCATGCGGCCGGGGTGCAGCGCCTGCTGTTTCTGGGCTCGTCCTGCATCTACCCGCGCGCCGTGGCCCAGCCAATGCGCGAGAATGCCCTGCTGACCGGTGTGCTGGAGCAGACCAACGAGGCCTATGCCATCGCCAAGATCGCGGGCATCAAGCTGTGCGAAAGCTACAACCGGCAATACGGCACCGACTACCGAAGCGTCATGCCGACCAATCTTTATGGGGCGGGCGACAATTTCCACCATCAGAACAGCCACGTCCTGCCCGCCCTGATCCGCCGTTTTCACGAGGCAGCCCAGTCGGGGGCGGACGAAGTGGTGATCTGGGGCAGCGGCACTCCGATGCGCGAGTTTCTGCATGTCGATGACATGGCCGAGGCCAGCCTGTTCGTGCTGGACCTTGACGCTGCCACCTATGCCGCCAACACCCAGCCGATGCTAAGTCACATCAATGTGGGCACCGGTCGCGATGTCACCATTGCCGCGCTGGCGCGGATCATCGCCGACGTCACCGGCTTTCAGGGTCGCGTCAGTTTTGACACCTCCAAGCCCGATGGCACGATGCGCAAGCTGATGGATGTGTCGCGTCTGGCCGCGATGGGCTGGACCGCAGGCGTTGATTTGCCAACCGGGATCGAGGAAACCTATCGCTGGTTCCTTGAAAATGCCGCCGATCTGCGGGAAGCCTGATTGCAGCGTTCCAGCCTTCTCAAGGAAAGCCTTTCATGACTGACATGCCTCTGATTTCTCCGGTGATCCTGTGCGGCGGCTCGGGCACCCGGCTGTGGCCGCTGTCGCGCAAAAGCTATCCCAAGCAATTCGCACAACTGATGGGGACGGAAAGCCTGTTTCAGGCCTCGGTCCGCCGGTTGTCGGGGCCGCAATTTGCCCCGCCCTTGGTAGTGACGGGTGATCCCTTCCGCTTCATTGTGACCGAACAATTGGCAGCGATTGAGCGTGCGGCGGCGGTGACGCTGATTGAGCCTGGCGGGCGCAATACCGCGCCTGCCGTGTTGGCCGCAGCGCTGGTGCTGGCGGCGCGCGATCCGGCGGGGCTGATGCTGGTGGCTCCGTCGGATCACGTCATTCCCGATGACGGCGCCTTTCGCGCTGCCGTGGCCGCCGCAGTGCCGCGCGCGATGACGGGTGATCTGGTGGCCTTCGGCATCTCCCCGACGCGTCCCGAAACCGGCTATGGCTATCTGGATCTGGCCAAAGGCGGGCAGGCCGGTGCCACCACACCGCAAGCCTTGGCCCGCTTTGTTGAAAAACCCGACGCCACGGCAGCTGCTGCGATGGTCGCAGCGGGCAGCTATCTTTGGAACGCCGGGATCTTCTTGTTTTCCTGTCAGGCGATCATCGCTGCCTTCCGCGCCCATGCGCCTGTAATGGTTCCGGCAATCGAGGCCGCGGTGGCGGGAGCCAAGGTCGATTTGGGTTTCACCCGTCTGGCCGCTGAGCCGTGGTGCCGCGTCGAAGACATATCGATCGACTACGCCATCATGGAGCACGCCGCCAATCTGGCGGTGATGCCTTTTGCCGGGGGCTGGTCCGATCTGGGCGGCTGGGATGCGGTCTGGCTCTAGTCTGGCCCCGACGCCAAAGGTAACGTGGTGTCGGACCACGCGACGGCGATTGATTGCAGTGGCTCTTTGCTCCGTTCGGAATCCGAGGGGCTGGAACTGGTGGGCATCGGTCTGGAAGGCATTTTGGTTGTTGCCATGCACGACGCCGTGGTGGTGGCCCGCCGGGG
>CAIXBE010000548.1 GCA_903917595.1 uncultured Rhodobacterales bacterium | reverse complement strand
GCAGAAGTTCAGAACTGATTTTTAGTGGAGTAGGTATGCGAGCGGGGCTTTTGATATTAAAATCCCATTGAAATGAATGGGTCATCGGAAATTATGGAGGCGGGTATCGGAATCGAACCGATCTTCACGGATTTGCAATCCCGTCCCTTCGCCCGAGTATTCAATGGCTTGGGCTTCGCAACGTATCAGGACAAAGCATGCACAAGCCGTGAACCTGATACCCTGACCGAAGGCAGCGAAAACGCAAGCCCCGAGGACCGTGCAGGGTCCACCGGGGCCTATCAGCTTACCGAAAGCTTCAAGACCGAAGAATACCGCAACCGGGCACTAGCAGCAACTACCTTGGGCGCTGCGATTGCCGAATGCGAACGGGATGACGCGGTGCTGCTCATGGAGGCTGCATTGCTTTCCATGCGCGCCGGAGCACCTGACCCGATCTTCGCTTCGGTAATGCAAGAGGCCAACGAATGGGCTGACTTCGCCAGTGAGGCCGAACGCAAGGCCTATGCCCTCGCAAGTTTCAACCGCCTATCTGCGTCTGACCGCGCGGCGTTCCTGGGTCACGTGAAGCCAGGTGCGCCATGACCCTCGAGTATGACGCCTCTTGGCTGCGCGAGCTGCAACCGGCCCCGCGGATGGATGACGATGACGGCTGCCCGCCCCCTCTGCCGGATGAGGCCTACGCAAAGGAAACGGCGGGGAACGTGATGCGGTTTCCAAGTGGGGGACGAGCCGAACAATCGGCCGACAAGCCAAAGCTGCGCGTCTGGTCCTATGACGACATGCTGGCACTGGACGATCCGGAATGGCTAATTGAAGGTGTCATTGCAAAGAAGTCGTCGGCCCTGCTTTTCGGCAAGTCGAACGCCTTCAAGACCTTCTTGTCAATCGACATGGCCTGTGCAGTTGCCACTGGCAGCAGCTGGCAGGGCGCCAGAGCCGGGAATCCGTCCCGAGTGGTCTACGTCGCTACCGAAGGGTCTCGCGGGGTGGCAAAGCAGAGGATCCCTGGTTGGATGGATGCGCACCAAGTTCCGCAAGACCTTCGTCGCAACATCGTGGTCGTCCCAGATGAGGTGATGCTTGATCGGACGGAATGGGTTGACGCCTTGATCGAGGTGGGGCGCAGTCTTCCCGAACTTCCGACGCTGGTCCTGGTCGATATATTTGGCGCGTCCATGTCCGGCCCGGAGACCGTTCACGAGACCGCGACGGCTTGGGTGCGGAACGTCAACCGGATCATGCGCGAGCTAGAATGTGCGGTCCTGACCGTGGCGCACACGGGCTGGGCCGACGAAACCCGCGCCCGGATGCACACGCATTTCTGGGGCAGCTTCGACACTCGCCTGAAAGCCGAAGGCGACAAGGCTAGACTGACGACCGTCTTGACCGTCGACCGGCACAAGGACGCAGACTCGACCGGCAAGTGGGGTTTCCAGCTCGACGTAGTAAGCACGCCGACCGGAGGCGCGACTCTTGTCCCGCGCCTGGACAGCGATGTCGAGACCGCGCCCAAGGCCAAAACACCGCGAGGGTCTCAAAAGCCGGAGGTGGCCTTGCAGGCCCTTTCCGAAGCCTTGATCGAGAACGGGCGGGTCATCACCGGCCAGAACTACCCGACCCGTCCAGTTGTCAGCCTGGCCGAATGGAAGGCGATGTGCGGACGCCATGGGATCACTAGCAGCGACAAACCCGACGCCCTGAAAAAGGCATTCGAACGAGCGTCTGAGAAGCTGATCAACGCCGGCCTGGTGCGCCAGTTCGATAACAACGTCTGGAAGGTGAACGCCGATGTGTAGCGCCGGACAAAAGGGACAAAAGGGACAAATGTCCGGACTGTCCAAACTGTCCCTGTGGGGGACAGACATGACACCCCCCTATAGGGGTGTCTGTCCTGTCCCTCTGTCCAGTCGCCTTTTCGACAGGATTGAGGGGAAAGCTTGGTGCAGACCGAACGCACCCGTTTCCGTGACCGATGGCAACATAAACCTGTTCGGCGCAGGCCTTCTGCGCTTTGGCTTGGATGTGCAGGTGGAGCTATTCGGGCCGAGTTCCCTCGCCCACAAGGTGAGCGGAATCGAGCTCCATTCATGACGTCAGCGTCAACCAATCGTTCGCCGGAAGTCGATCGAATGACGGTTCGTCATCAGTGCGACCTCATCCTTTCGATCCTCTGTGACGTTCTAGAAAAGGACGACGCAATTCATCTTGGAAAGTGGTTCGATCATGTCGGCTTCGACCCGACGGCATTGCGCCACAACTCAGATCTTATGCAGGCCTGGCTGGGGCACTACAGAAGTGGGCGCAGATATGATGTCGACCGAGCCCTCAACGACCTAATTTCCTGGCCCCCGATCGCCGATCGCATTGCAACGTTGTCCAAAGAAAAGACGAACCAGACCGGACGCACGTCGAAGAAACAGAGACACGAAAAATCTGCCATATGATTTGGGAAATCTCACGAATGATTTGTGACCAGGCACACAAGCTGACAGTCCGCAGTTTGGGCCCTTGGCCCGAAGAGGCGCTTCGCAATGGTTATCCCCTGGCAGGAATCAAGATCACCACGACCCCGGCGGGCTTCGGTGGTGCCAGAACCTGGTTCTTATGCCCCGCATGTGCGCGTCGCTGTTGCATTCTGTACTACCATCCGGTTCGAGCCTGGGCTTGCCGCGTCTGCTGCAATGGTCGCTATGCCAGCGAAACCGAAGGTCCCGTCAAGCGGCTTTACCGAAAGGCGAGAAAGCTGCGACGGCGGCTTGGCCAGACAGATGGCAACATGTTCCTGCCCTTTCCCGGTAAGCCCGATGGCATGCACTGGAGCACTTACCTGACACTGCGAAAAGAGGGTCTCGCAATTGAGAAGTGCATTCTTGACTACAAACGCCGGAACTTGCCGTCGCCGGCTGAATGCCGATCCCTTGAAATCTCTCTTTCTATGCAGGCTGAAGGCGAAAACGATCAGGTGGCGGTAACCATGAGACTGCCGGTTAGCCGGTAGCCCTGTCGCCGCCGCCGCTGGATTGCCAACAATTGGCAGACACCGCCGATCCCGGTTTCGATGCCGATATGCGACCTTTGCGGTTTACGGCGGTAGCAATACGAGGTGTCAACGACAGAGTAAAAGTGAGCCAAAGGGCAGAGCAAAATGTTGCCACTTTGGGGTTGGCATGATTGCTACGTAGGGGGGAGAAGTTTGTGCGCTGCAGGGCAAGCTGGCTGCCGACTGGCGCTTGGCCGACTCCAAAACCGTAACGAGTGCTTTGATCTTATGGCGAAGGGCCCCACCAATGGAGCGATCAAACCTCCGTAACGAACAGATCCGTCACCGCAAATCGGGTCACGTCAATCAGGCCCTTGTCCGAGATGCGCAGTTCGGGGATGACAACCAGCGCCAGCAGGGAATGCTGCATGTACGCATTGTTCAGGTTGCACCCACAGTCGGCCATCGCCGCGACCAGGGCTTGCGCCTTGTCGGCCACCTCGCGCGCCGGGCGGTCGGACATGAGGCCCGCGATGGGCAGTTCAACCAGCGCCAGCTCTTGCCCGTCACACCAGAGGGTGACGCCGCCGCCGACCTCGGCCAGCCGGTTGGCGGCCAGCGCCATCTGGGCGCGGTCGGTGCCCACGACGATCATGTGGTGACTGTCATGCGCCACGGTCGAGGCCAGCGCCATCCGGCCCTGGTAGCCAAAACCCGAGACGAAGGCGTTGACCACCTGCCCCGTCGCCCGATGCCGTTCGACCAGCGCGATCTGGGCGACGTCGCCTTGCGCCTCGACCAGCCCGCCGGTCACCGCCAGATCGGCGGTAAGGGCTTTTGTCGGGGCCTGGTTCTCGACCACCCCGATCACGCGCGCCGTCACACGGGGCACACCGGCAGGGGCCGCAATCGCAAAGTCATCGGCCGCCTTGGCTTGCCCCAGCCGCACGGTGGCGCGGGCATCCTCGGGCCAGGCGTAATGCGGGCAGGTCACGGTCAAGCGCCCGCCCTCGGCCACCTTCACGCCCCGGGCAAAGACCGCGTCGATCGGCAAAGCCCGGAGATCCGAGGTCAGGATCACATCCGCCCGCCGCCCTGGTGCGATGGAGCCCAGCTCGCGCTCCAGCCCGAAATGGGTGGCGGTGTTGATCGTCGCCATCTGGATCGCGATCAGCGGATCGCAGCCGCAGGCGATGGCATGGCGCACAGCGCGGTTCATGTGCCCGTCATGCACCAGCGTGCCGGAATGGCTGTCAGCGGTGCAAAGGATGAAGTTGCGCGGAGCAAGGCCCTTTTCGGTGATCGCGGTGATCTGGCTTTCGATGTCATACCAGGCTGAACCGAGCCGCAGCATCGACCGCATCCCCTGCCGCACCCGGTCGATGGCATCGGATTCCCGGGTGCCTTCATGGTCGTCCGACGGCCCACCCGCCACATAGGCGTGGAACGGAATGCCCCGGTCGGGGCTGGCATAATGCCCGCCGACCACCTTGCCCGCGCGCATCGTGGCGGCGATCTCCTCCAGCATCTGCTGGCTGCCGTTGATGACGCCGGGGTAATTCATCATCTCGCCCAGACCGATAATTCCGGGCCAACGCATCGCCTCGGCCACGTCATCGGGGCCGATCTCAAACCCCGTCGTCTCCAGCCCCGGAGCAGAGGGAGCGCAAGAAGGCATCTGGGTGAAGATGTTGATTGGCTGCAACAGCGCCTCGTCATGCATCATCCGCACACCGCTGAGGCCAAGGACATTGGCGATCTCATGTGGGTCGTGGAAGATCGTGGTTGTGCCATGCGGGATCACGGCCGCGGCAAACTCCGCCGGGGTCAACATGCCGGATTCGATATGCATGTGCCCGTCGCACAGGCCGGGGATCAGGAATTTGCCGACAGCCTCCACCACCTCGGTACGCGGCCCGATGCAGTGTGAGGCATCCGGACCGACATAGGCAAACCTGCCCTCGGCTATCGCAACCTGCCAGCCGGGCAGGACCTCGCGGCTTTGCACATTCACCAGCGTGCCGCCTTTGATGACCAGATCGGCGGCAGCGCGCCCGGCAGCCACAGCCACCAGCCGAGGGGCACATTCAGCCCAAGAAAGAAGAGGAGATTTTGTCATGAGGAATTGGAACCGATCATCACCGGGCTTTCAAGGATCAACTGCACCAATCTGGCTGGTCGCGTTCACGCAACTAAGGGGCGGTGGGTCGATGAAGAGAGGGCTGCGGAACGGGATACTTCAAGAGGGCGAAGCCCGTAGCGCTTTTTACAGACGTCTGGGGGCAACAGAAGGGGACAACTTCTGGCGGCGCCGTTCACGCTGCGGGCGTGCATCCGACGGTTCTTCTGGAGTGCACACTTCGCCACCGCGCGGTCAGGTCTCGGCCCTTAGCTGACTGTCGATGTCTCTGAAAAAGGTCTGCGCCAAGGCGACTTTGATTTCCTCAACTTGAAACGTACCCTCTCCTCGTGTCAGTTGAGGCTTGCAGTGATCAGGACCGCACCTCAATGACCCCCAAATACGCGCAGCGCATGGCGAAGGTGCAGCCGTCCGCCATCGGCGAGCTCCTGGCCCTGGGCGCTGATCCCTCAATCATCTCCTTCGGCGGCGGCTATCCCGATGCAACGCTGTTTCCGGCCGAACAGCTGAACGCCGTCTTTCATGAGATCATCCGCGAAACCGGCGGGGCTGCGATGCAGTATGCCCCCTCCAACGGCCTGCCGCACCTGCGCGCCCAGATTGCCGGGCTGATGACGGCGGATGGCATGGCCTGCACCGGCGACGATGTGCTGATCCTGCAGGGATCGCAGCAGGGTCTCGACTTTGCAGCGCGGATGCTGATCGACCCCGGTGATGTGATCATCACCGAAGACCCCACCTTTCTGGGGGCGCTGATCGCCTTTGCACCCAGCCAGCCGGACTACGCCGTGGTTCCGGTCGATGCCGACGGGATGCAGACCGACCGGCTGGAGACAATGCTTGCCGCCAATCCTCGGGCGAAGATGATCTACACTGTGCCGGATTTCCAGAACCCGACCGGGGTTACCCTGTCACTGGACCGGCGCAAACAGTTGATCACACTCGCCAATCGTCATGATCTGATCGTGCTCGAGGACACACCGTACCGCCACATCCGCTTTACCGGCCAGAACTTGCCCACGCTGAAATCGCTGGATACCGAGGGCCGGGTCATCCATCTGGGCAGCTTCTCCAAGGTGCTGGTGCCCGGGCTGAGGATTGGCTGGGCGGTGGCTTCCCCGGATATTCTGGGGCGCATGGGGCTTTTGAAGGTTGCCGCCGATACCCAGACCTCGACGCTGAACATGGCTGCCGCCAGCCTGTTTCTCGACCGCTATGACCTTGCCGCCCATATCCTGAAGCTGCGTACGGCCTATGCGGACAAGAAAGAGGCGATGCTGGACGCGATCCGCCAGCATTTCCCGCAAGACGTCGCCGCCACCGATCCCGAAGGCGGGCTCTTCACCTGGCTCACCTTCCCCGAAGGCTTCAACGCTACTGACTTCATGCGCGACGTGGCACTGCCGCAGGCGCGCGTGGCCTATGTGCCCGGGGCGACCTTTTTTCCGCTGACCCCGCGCGCCAACCATGCCCGCCTGAATTTCTCGGCCCCGTCGCTGGATGCGATCCAGACCGGAATTGCCGCCCTGGGCCGCGCCCTGCACGCCAACCCTTGACCCACAGGTCCCCATGCCCGTCACGCTGCACACCCCTCCCGCTTCTGACCTGACGCCAGCCGAGATTGCCCGCTGGAGCGCCATTCCGGTGGCAATTGCCGTCGATCTTGTCCGCGAAGCAGGGCAGATAGACCCGGCGATCCGCCCCTTGCGCCCGGCCGGGATGCAACCCCGGCTTTTCGGTCAGGCCGTGACCGTCAGATGCGATGCCCCAGATTTCGGCGCGGTCCTGCAGGCGCTGGACGTGATCCAGAGCGGACAGGTTCTGGTGATCGACGCGAATGGCTACCGCGAGGCGGCGATGATCGGGGATATCCTATCAGGCCATCTTCGCGCCAAGGGCGTTGCGGGCGTGATCTGCGAAGGCGCGGTGCGCGATGTGGGCACCCTTGGCGGCTGGGTCGATTTCCCGGTCTACTCTAGGTGGATCAACCCGCGTGGCCCGACCGGGGCCGACCGTGGTGCCGTTAACCTGCCGGTCACGGTCGGTGGCGCCCGGATCACTTCGGGTGATCTTCTAATCGGCGACGATGACGGTCTGGTGGTACTGACTCCAGCGAATGTCCGGGGGTTAATCGCAGACGCCGAGGCCAAACTCGCACGCGAGACAGGCTGGATCGAGGGGCTCACCTCGGGAAAGTCAGCGGCCGAAGTCTTTGGCCTGATGGCGCCGATCCGGGACTGAGGCTTCCCTCGTGTGGAAGCTCCCGGTCCGTTAGTCCAAGCCGACCATCTGTCGATCGGCACCAAGGTAGACGCTAAGGGCGGAAAGCGGGCGTTCGAGACAAGAGTGACAAGTCTGTGGATGCCTTGCGAAGCGGACAGTCGATGAAGCCGCTGCGTGCGCTTGGACAAGCCAAGTGGCGCAGGAGCGCGGTTAACAGTAGGGTCAGTGATCGTGAAGCCACGGATCAGAATTGCTTTCCTCTTGGCTCCGGTGCCCAACCTGTTGATTTTCACTCAGAACTGAGCCGGTTAGGCGCATAATTTTCACTGAGAACTGAGCCATGTGAACCTTTCCCCAAAGCGGTGAGCGGCGGGGGCAACGGAGTGATCCACATGGG
>CAIXBE010000547.1 GCA_903917595.1 uncultured Rhodobacterales bacterium | reverse complement strand
CCGCCGAACCACCAGGCCCCCGGCGTCCAGAACATTCGGGTGTTCATGTGGACGGCGGGACAGTGCGGGTTGGCCATGTGTGCCACAAGAGAAATCCCGCTGGCCCAGAAGCGCGGGTCCTCGGCCATTCCCGGCACCCCGCGTGCAGCCATCGCCCGCTGCGCCTTTTCGCCAAGAGTGCCGTGCACCTCGGACCAGTTCACCCCGACCTTCTCAAAGACTCCACCACCGCGCATCACGCTCATCACCCCGCCACCGCCATCGGCGCGGGTGGTTGGCGTCACCTCGAACCGACCGGGGGCACCGGAGGCGAAACGGTCCTCCATATCCTCGAACGCAGCGACAATCCGGTCGCGCAACTGCCGGAACCAGGCTGCCGCCTGTGCCTTGCGACTGTCCATCGGATCGGTCATTCTTGTCTCCAGTTTCGCTTTCAGCTTGCCTAGCATTCCTGCGCGCCGCTGACCACAGCCCAAGGAGAGCCTGATGAAACGCCTTCTATTCCCGGCACTTGCCCTGCTTTCAGCCTGCGCAACCCCGCAAGAACAATGCATCAATGCCAACACCCGCGATTTGCGAGTCGTGGACCGGCTGATCGTCGAGACCCAAGGCAATCTGGATCGCGGATATGCCCTTGAGGAGAAGACGATCTATCAGAACTACTGGGATTATTGCCCGCAGCCGCAGATTCCGGACGCACCACCGCTGCTGCCGCAAATGTGCCTGAAGGACCGCGAGATCACCGTTGAGCGGCCCAAGGCCATCGACCTGGCCGAAGAGGCCCGCAAGCTGGACAGCCTGAAGATCAAGCGCAAGGAACTAGCGACACAGGCTGAAGCGGTGATCGCCGAGTGCAAGGCGTTGCACCCCGAGTGATTGGGCCGGTTCAGTGCGCCGCAGGTGCGACGGCGTCCACCAGACTGCGGCCACCATCCACGGTCAGGATCTGGCCGGTGATGAAGCCCGAAGCCTCCGAGGCCAGAAACTGCACCGTTTCGGCCAGTTCGACCGGGGCTGCGATGCGCATAAGCGGGGTCGCGGCGGCAATCTGGTCCCGGAAATCGGGGTTTTCCTTCAACGTGCCCTGCAGGCTTGCGCTCATCACAGAACCAAAGGCGACGGCATTCACCCGGATGCCCTTTGGCGCCAGACCCAAAGCCAGCGAGCGGGTCATCTGGTTCACCGCGGCTGCAGCCACCGAATAGGCAAGAAGCTCGGGCCGGGTCACCTGTGCGGCGGTCGACGACAGGTTGATGATCGACCCGGTGATGGTTCCCGGCTCGTCCTCGCGCTGGGCGGCGTGTTTGATCATCCGCTTGGCCGCGCCTTGCGACATCCGCAGGGTCGAAACGACGTTATGACGCCAAAGTTCCTCGACCCCGTCGCCATCCGCCGACAAAAGGTCCGAGACCAGCATCCTGCGGCTGGCGTTGACCAGAATGTCGATCCGGTCGAAGGCGTCAATGGTGGCCGACATCAGGTTGGTGATGGTCAGCTTTTCGGTAAGGTCACCGGCGAAGATCCGGACCTGCCCCTCGGCGCGCGCCTCTTCGCCAAGCTCGTCCTCCAGCATTTCCTCGTCCTGATCGGCGAACATCACATTGGCACCCTTGTCCAGAAGGTGCCGCGCAATGGCCAGCCCGATGCCCGAGGCCGAGCCGGTCACGATGGCAGTCTTGCCGGTAACGGAAAAGGTCATGACGGGGCTCCGTGGCAGGTCAGGGTTTCGCCCGGGCGGGCTGAAAACGCGGTTTGCTGGCGTGGATGACCCGGAAAGCGCCGGTTCCGGCCGCGTCATGGTGTTCAAGAAACGCATCCGACAGGACGGCATCATAGGGCAGATGCCGGTTTGCAACCAGCCAGAGCGATCCGTTCGGGGCCAACATCCGCCGAGCCGACTGAATGAAGGCGGCACCAAGGGCCGGATCGGCATCGCGACCGTTGTGAAACGGCGGGTTCATCACCACCGCGTCCACCAGGCTTTCGGGGCGAAAGCTGGTGGCATCGGCCCAATGGAACCGGGCGCGGTCGTCGGTGATGTTCAGGCGGGCGACGGTCAACGCATCGGCTTCGGCCTCGACCAGATCCAGCCGCTTGACGCCGGGGTACTTGAGAATCTCGCGCGCAAGATAGCCCCAGCCAGCGCCAAGATCGGCGATCTTGCCGGCAAGCTTTGCGGGCAGGGCCTGCGCCAGCAGAACCGAACCCGGATCAGGCGCATCGGCCGAAAAGATCCCCGGCAGGGTCAGAAATCTGCCTTCGATCTGGCGCGGCGCGGCCTGCCAGTCGGAAAAATCCGCCCCGGCGGTAAAGCTGGCAAACTTGCCATGCGCCTTGGACAGGCTTTCCGACAGGATAACCCGCCCGCGCAGATCCTTAAGTGCGGTGTCGATGCCGTCGGTCTTTTGCCCGTCGATGGCGATTGTCCCTCCCGGAGCCACCTCAGCCGCCGCCTGCGCAATCAGCGCCCGCGCCCCGTCACGCGTGCGCGGCAGGCAGACGATGGCCGCGGCATAGGGCGGGGCTGGAGGGGTCGGATAGGCCCTCACGAAATGGTCGTGGTCGGGCTTGAACCCGGTGATCACCGTCACCCGGTCTTGCGGCAACGCCGAAAGGTCATCGCCGATGCGCGGACGATAAACCGCAATCCTGCCCGTTTCGGGAAGGACAAGGGCGCCGGTATCCAGCGCAAGGTCAAGACGTGCGGAACGCATGAGCCGGGGACTAAGCCCCCTGGTCCCCTTCCGAAGGGCGGATGCCCGATGAATGGTGGCGGATCACTCTTTTTCCATCGTGCATTGCAAGGGGTGCTGATGACGACGGGCAAAATCCATCACTTGGGCAACTTTGGTTTCGGCAATCTCGGCGCTGAAGACCCCGACCACCGCCAGACCCTTTTTGTGGACCGTCAGCATGATGTCAAAGGCCTGCGCATGGTTCAGGCCAAAAAACCGCTCCAACACATGAACGACGAACTCCATCGGCGTATAGTCGTCGTTCAGCAGCATCACCTTGTACATCGGTGGCCGCTTGGTCTCGGTCCTTGTCTTGGTCAGAAGCGAAGTGTCCCGCCCCGGGCCGTCGGTCTTGTCAGACATTATGAATGGACGGAGGGACACGTGAATAAGGGCCTCGGCTGACAGATTCGGGGGTTGCATCGGACTGGGGAAATATAGCCTCTTTTGGGCTGACGAAAAGAGGCGGCGCGATCAGCGTCGAAAACAGCGACATGCTTACCACAATCGGCCTCGATGCGGACGACACGCTTTGGCAGAACGAGGCGTTCTTTCGCCTGACCCAAGACCACTTTGTGCGGCTTCTGGCCGACCATGCCGACCCCGATCATCTGGCGGAACGGCTGGAGGCAGCCGAACGGCGAAACCTTGGGCATTACGGTTTCGGCGTGAAGGGGTTCACCCTGTCGATGATCGAAACCGCGATCGAGGTGACCGAAGGCCGCGTCCCCGCTGCGGTGATCGGAGAACTGATCAGCGCCGGGCGCGACATGCTGGAACATCCGATCCAGCTATTGCCCCACGTTCGCGCCACAGTGACCGCTTTGGCGGCCGAATATCGCATGGTCGTGATCACCAAGGGCGATCTTCTGGATCAGGAGCGCAAACTGGCGCAGTCGGGGCTTGGCGACCTGTTCAATGCCGTCGAAATCGTCAGCGACAAGACCGCTGCGTCCTATCGCACGATCTTTTCGCGCCACGGCACTGGCGCGGATCAGGCGATGATGGTCGGCAATTCGTTGAAATCCGACGTGATCCCGGCGCTGCAGGCCGGGGCCTGGGGCGTGCATGTGCCGCAGGACCTGACCTGGGCGCTGGAAGTCGCTGATGCGCCGCAGGACCATTCGCGGTTTCACGTTCTGACCAGTCTGGAGGGACTGCCGGACCTTGTGTCCGACCTTGCCACCCGTCGCAACAGCTAGCGGCCGATCATACCCCTGTCGCAAGATATGGATCGGTCAGGGATGACTGCGGCAGGATTGCAACTGCATGAACTAAATCTGCAAAGCCTTTGGATTTTATGGGTTTTCGGATTCGACGCTCTGTGCTAGCTTTTTCATGAGGCAGAAAATCGGCACCGGAAATTCGGGCCGCACAGGCAAAGGACGGGCGACGTGGTATCGCTTCTTTGGCGGATTCTTCGCACAAAATTCGTGCTGTTTTTGGTTTGCGCCCTCTTGGTGACAGGCCAGCTTGGCGCTGCACCCTATGCGGCAATCGTGATGGATGCGCGCACCGGTGAGGTGCTGTACGAAAAGAACGCCAATACCCGGCTGCACCCGGCCTCGCTGACCAAGATGATGACGCTTTACATCGTCTTTCAGGAAATCGAGGCGGGCAATCTGTCGCTGGATACCAAGGTCACGATTTCCGACTATGCCGCCGCGCAACCGCCGTCGCGTCTAGGGCTGAAGCCGGGTCAGAAGATTGCGATCCGCTACCTGATCCGCGCCGCCGCGGTGAAGTCAGCAAACGACGCCGCCGCCGCCTTGGGCGACGCTATTTCGGGCGACTATGTGACCTTTGCCAAGCGGATGACCAGCACCGCCCGGCAGCTTGGTATGGATGACACCACGTTCAAGAATGCCAACGGCCTGACCGCCGAGGGGCATCTGTCGACCGCACATGACATGAACGTGCTGGGTCGCCATCTGTTTTACGATTTTCCCCAGTATTACAACATCTTCTCGCGCCGCACCGCGGATGCGGGGATCGCTACCGTCACCAACACGAACAGCCGGTTTCTCGACGGATATGAGGGCGCTGACGGGATCAAGACCGGCTATACGGCTGCTGCAGGGTTCAACCTGACCGCTTCGGCACGGCGCGGGGAAAAGCACATCATTGCCACGGTGTTTGGAAGCACCTCGACCGCGAACCGCACCGCGAAGATGACCGAACTGATGGACATCGGCTTTGACGAGTCGCGCAGCAACGTCACCGAACAGCCGCCCGTCGCCGCCCCGCTGCCAGATGATGCGCTGATCGCCTCACTTGAAACCGGCATCGACGAGATCGACGCCGAAGGTGGCGCCGGAAAGACCATCCGTCTCTCGGGCGAGGTGAAAAGCTCTCCGCGTCCAAAGGCACGTCCAACCCTGCCTGTGGTGTCCGACGAGGTCGCGATTGCGATGGCTGAAGGCATCGAAGGCGCACTTGCCGAAGCAACGGCCGAGCCCGCCGCCGAAGGCACACTTGAATTCCAGGCCGCCGAGATTGCCGCAGGCGAGACGTCCGTTGCAGCGGATGAAACCGCGCTGGCCGCCATTGAGGTGCAAGAGCCTGCAGTTTCCGAAGACATTCTGTTGGCGGCAGATGAAGTGCCTGTTGCAGACCTTGCCGGCACGCTGGACGCGCAGGTCGCGGCGCTGGCCGAAGCCTCGGCTTTGGCCAGCGCCACCGTTGCGGCCCTTCCTTACGAAGACGCACCTATCCTTCCCGAGACCGATCTGGCGGAAGTCCAACCGCTGGCCCGCCCCGCAGCTGTCGACGAAACCGCCGTTGAAACCGCGCTTGCAGCGGTAGAGCCGCAACCTGAACTTGTGGTCACCGATCCCGGCCCCATGCTGGCTGAGGAGAACTCGCCAGCGCTGCTTCTGGCCGAAATCACCGATGTCGAAACCGTCGCCGGTGATATGAATGCTGGTGAGCCAGCCGTTGAAATCGCAGCGGCAACCGTGACCGCCCCCCTGCCCAAACGCGCCGCGCCGATCTTCGAGGCGGTTGAGGTCGCAGACACATCCAGCGACATCGAGCCAGAAGTCGTCGTGGTCATGTCGACCTCGGGTGGGCGGCATTTCGGGGTGAACGTCGGCGAATACCCGTCGCGGTATGAGGCGGAACGCGCGTTGCTGAAGACCGCCTTGGCCGAAAGCGCCACGCTGAACGAAGGGCTGCGCAAGACCAGCCAGACGGACGGCAGCTGGCGCGCAAGTTTCATGGGCCTGACTGAAGAACAGGCCGAACTGGCCTGCCGTCGCCTCAGCGCCCGGGCCATCCCCTGCGAAACAGTGGGGGGCTGAGCATGGTCGCCCTCGTCTTTCCGGCCATGCCAACAGTCACCCTTGCGGTCACCGGTCGCCCCGAACGCTTTCCAGTTCGCCGCATCTTTTGCGTTGGCCGCAACTATGCCGAACACGCCCGCGAAATGGGCGGCGACCCGGATGCCGAGCCGCCGTTCTTTTTCACCAAGCCCGCCGATGCGGTGGTCGAAAGCGGCAGCCACATTCCCTATCCCCCCGCGACCGCGAACCTGCACCATGAGGGTGAGCTGGTGATTGCCATCGGAAAAGGCGGTGCCATGGTCGCCGAAGAAGATGCCGCGGCGATGATCTGGGGCCATGCCGCCGGCAATGACCTGACCCGCCGCGACCTGCAGGCCGAGGCGAAAGCCAGCCGCCGCCCATGGGACATGGCCAAGGGTTTCGACAAGTCTGCCGTTGTCGGTCCGATCCGCCCCGGACCGTTGCCCGACGCAACCCTGCGCTGTTCGGTGAATGGGGTCGCCCGGCAAGAGGCGCGGCTTTCGGACATGATCTCAAAGCCCGCAGCGATCATTGCGGCCCTGTCGCGGATGGTCAGCCTGTCACCCGGCGATCTGATCTTTACCGGCACGCCTGCGGGTGTTGGTGCCCTGAACCGGGGCGATACCTGCAAGGTCGAGATCGAAGGCCTGCAATCGGCTACTGTCACCATCGTCTGACACAGGGCGCAAATCTTTTTGAAAAGATTTGCAAAATCCCTCGAAGGATTTTGGTCTTACGGCTTTGGCCGGTCATCCCAGTCCTTGGTAAGAATGCGCTGGGCATCCCCGTCCGGATCGTCGAACTGCTTTGTCCGCATCGCCCAGAAGAAGGCGGCAAGTCCGATCCCGCCCAAAAGCAGCGACACGGGGATCAGGATCGCGAGGATTTCCATCTACTTCAGCCGCATGGCGTTCAGCGACACGGTAATCGACGACAGGGACATCGCCAGGGCCGCCGCCAGAGGCGTCGCCAGCCCAACCAGCGCCAGCGGCACCGCAATAAAGTTGTAGCCGCCCGAGATGACGAAATTCTCGACCATCCGCCGCGCCGATTGCCGCCCGATCCGCACCGCATCGGCGATGGGGGCCATGTCTTGTCCTAACAGCACGATGTCCGACGCCACCCTTGCCGCATCCAGCGCCGTTGCCGGGCTGATCGACACATGCGCCGCCGCCAGAGCCGCCGTGTCGTTCAGCCCATCGCCGACCATCAGCACGCGGCGTCCCTCTGCCGAAAGCTCGGCCACCCGCGCGGCCTTTTCAGCCGGAAGCACCCCGGCCCGCCAGTCCGCGATTCCCAGCCGTTCCGCCAGCGCCTGCACCGGGGCGGCACTGTCGCCCGACAAAA
This sequence comes from uncultured Rhodobacterales bacterium, assembly GCA_903917595.1. Taxonomy (GTDB): domain Bacteria; phylum Pseudomonadota; class Alphaproteobacteria; order Rhodobacterales; family Rhodobacteraceae; genus Tabrizicola; species Tabrizicola rara. The sequence continues at coordinate 2,990 of CAIXBE010000547.1, read as the reverse complement.
GCTCGATCTTCATCCCCACCGCCCGCAACGCCGCAACCGCCTTGTCCGCCCCCGGACGGGGCCGGTCAGTGAAGGTTAAGGCGTGGCTTTGCCCATTCAGCGACAGATAGGTCGCCGTCGCGGCAACCGGTGCAGCACCACACCAGTCGGCGCGACCAAGCCGCACGCGGGCACCCTGCCACATGCCTTCGATGCCATGACCGGGAACTTCGCGGATGTCGGTCACCGTCGCCAGCACGACGTTCGCCACCCGCGCGCCTTCGGCAAGCGCCCGGGCAAGGGGGTGCGATGACCCGGCCGCCAGGGCCGCGGCCACCGCGACCACGTCCGCCGGATGATCCATCAGCGCCACCGGTTCGGGCATGCCCAGCGTCAGGGTCCCGGTCTTGTCGAAGACCACCGTATCCACTTCGGCCAACCGTTCCAGCGCAGTGCCGTGCTTGATCAAAAGGCCCTTGCGGAACAGCTTGCCACTGGCCGACGTGATCACCGCAGGAACCGCAAGCCCCAGCGCACAGGGGCAGGTGATGATCAGCACGGCGGCAGAAATGTTGATCGCATAGCGCAGATCGCCGCCGGTCGCCCACATCCAGTAGCCAAAGGCGCTGAACGACAGGATATGTACAAGCGGCGAATACAGCCGCGCCGCGCGGTCGGCCAGACTGGTATACCGCGTCTTCGCGCCTTCAGCCACGGCCACCAGATCGGCCATCCGGTGCAGGGAACTGTCCTTTCCCGCCGCCGTCACCCGCAGGGTCAGGGGCCCGGTAAGGTTCACTTCGCCCGCGCTGACAAGGGTTCCTTCCCCGGCCCAGACCGGCAGGCTTTCGCCGGTCAACAGGCTGCGGTCCACCTCCGAAGCCCCTTTGATCACCACCCCGTCCACCGGCATCCGCGCGCCGGGGCGCACCAGCACCAGATCACCCGCAAGGATTGCCGAAATCGCGCGCTCGACCTCGACCCCGTCTTCCAGCACCACGGCGCGCGGCACTTCCAGCGCGGCCAGTTCCTCGGCGGCTGACCGGGCAACGGCGCGGGTGCGGTGGTCAAGATAGCGGCCCAGCAAAAGAAAGAACGCCAGCATGACGGCGGCATCGAAATAGGCGTGGTGGCCGGACATCCAGGTTTCGTAGACCGAAATCGACGAGGCGAGGATCAGGGCCAATGAGATCGGGACATCCATGCCCAGCTTTCCCACCCGCAGGCTTGCCCAGGCGGACTTGAAAAAAGGCTGCCCGGCAAAGATCACTGTCGGCAAGGCAATTGCGGCAGAAATCCAGTGGAAGAGGTCGCGCGTCGCGGCTTCGGCCCCCGACCAGACCGCGACAGACAAGAGCATCACGTTCATCATCGAAAAGAACGCCACCCCCACCCGCATCAACAGGTCACGCCCCTGACGGTCGGTTTCGGTTGTCGAGAGCAGCCCGGGGTCAAGCTCGTGCGCCTCTTGCCCCTCAGCCGACAGAACCTCGATCAGGCGGGTTGCGGTCACGTCGGACGCGGCCTCGACGCTGACCCGTTTCAAGGTCAGGTTGACCCGGGCCGAGCGCACACCTGGCACTGCCGACAATGCGCCCTCAACGGTGGAAATACAGGCGGCGCAATGGGCCAGCGGCAGCGACAGCATGATCCGCCCGTCGAGTTCCGCCCGTAGGGCCGCGATCCGTTCCGCCGCTGGAACGACCGCACAGGCCGGACAGGCCGAGATCGGTGAGCGCCCGAAATCTTCGACCACAGCCATCCGTCAGCCCTTCACGAACAGTTCCGAGCGTTGCTCGAACATCGTCCCGTCTTCGGCCTTGGCAGTGACCTTGACCATCCACTTGCCACGTCCCAGCGCCACATCGGCGGCATAGACATCGCCCATCGGCGCGAAGACCGGCCAGACGTCATCCTTAGCCTCAGTCGTGCGCCCGACCAGAACCTGCAGCTCGGTCACCTGAACCGGCAAACCGGCGGCGTCCAGAAAGGCCAGCTTGATCCGGCCCGCCTCAAAGCTGGGTTGCATGGTCCAGCCCAAGGCTTCTTGCGCCGATTTGCGTTCGTCGAAGCCCTGGCTGGCGACATAGGAATTCCCCACTTCCAGCCCCGGAAAGGTACTGATCGCCTTCCACGCCAACAGGAAATTCACCCCGATGATCACCGCAAAAGCACCAGCGGTGATCGCAAAGACATGGCGACCGGTCAGTTCAGTCATCGTTGTCGTCCTCTGTCTCGTTGCCGTTGAAGATCGTATCATGATGCACCCGGTTGGTGGTGCCAAGTTCTTCGACCCAGATCCGCACATCCGTCCGGTCATCAACTGCCGCGCGGGTTCCGGGGGCAGCCATCAGGTAGACCCGCTGCGACATCGTTTCGTTCGCGGGCACGGTCACGGCCAGGCCTTCGGCACCCTCCAGCGCCAGCACCACGAACGCATCCGAGGTGACCGTGATAGTGAATTGCGCCGCCTCGCCATGCATGTTGCGCAACCGCAGGTCATAGGCATTGCGGATGCTGCCATCCGACAGCGTGACATAGGTCGGATTGCGCACCGGAGTCACGTTCACGTCGATGGGTGACCGCAGGAACAGGGCCACGATCAGCCCCACGCCGACCCCGGCCCAAAGCACGGTATAAAGCACTGTGCGAACCCGGAACACATGCGACCAGACGCTTTTCGGCGGTTGCCCGGCACGTTCGCGGGTCTCGTCCGTTAGGGCCAGGTAGCCGATCAGGTCGCGCGGTTTGCCGATCTTGTCCATCACGTCGTTGCAGGCGTCGATGCACAGGCCACAGGTAATACATGCCATCTGCTGGCCGTTCCGGATGTCGATCCCCATCGGGCAGACGTTCACGCAGGCCAAACAGTCAATGCAGTCACCGTTGATTTCGACGGACTGCTTGCCGCGCGGTTCGCCCCGCCACTCACGATAGCCGATGGTCAGCGTGTCTTCGTCCATCATCGCGGATTGGATACGCGGCCAAGGGCAGGCGTAGATACAGATCTG
>CAIXBE010000546.1 GCA_903917595.1 uncultured Rhodobacterales bacterium | reverse complement strand
GCAAGCACGCCCACCAGGGTTCCGAACACGATGGCGATCAGCATGGCCACAAGCCCGACGGCAAGCGAGACCCGGCCCGCAAGTAGCATCCGGGCCAGCATGTCGCGACCCAATTGATCGGTGCCGAACGGGAAGCGGAAGCTTGGTCCCTGGTTTTTCAGCTTGATCGCCTCGGCAACCGACAGCTTTTCCGGGATCCACAGATAGGGACCGATCAGGACCGCAAAGATCAGTATCCCCAGCGTGATCAGTCCGAACAGCGCCCCCTTGTGGTTGGAGAACTGTTGCCAGATCGCGCGGCGCTGGCTGACCGGTTTCGGCATGGCGGCGTTGGTGTCAGTCATAGCGGATCCGGGGGTCAAGAAGGCCGTAAAGCACGTCGGCGATCAGATTGAAAAGGACGATGAGGACCGCGAAGATAAAGGCAAGCGTCTGGACCATCGGCAAATCGCTGGCATGGATGGCCCCGATCAGCGCGGCCCCGATGCCGTTCACCCCAAAGAGGTTCTCGGTGATGATAGCGCCGCCGAAGATCGACGGGATACCCAATGCGATCACCGTGACGACCGGGATCAGCGAATTGCGCAGCACATGTTTAAGGATCACGGTGCGTTCGGTCATGCCCTTGGCGCGGGCGGTGCGGACATAGTCCATCCCCATGTTGTCCAGCATGGACGACCGCATGTAGCGGCTGATCGCGGCGGCATTGGCCAGACCCAGGGTCATCACCGGCAAGGCCATCTGGCGCATCTGCTCCAGAAAGCTGGCCCAATCGGTCACCACAAGCTGGGTGTCATATTTGGTTGGGAACCAGCCCAGCCAGACCGCGAAGATGATGATGAAGAGGGTGCCGGAAAAGAACGTCGGGACCGAAAAGCCGATCATGGCAAATAACGTGCCGGCCTGGTCGAAGAACGAATACTGCCGGTAGGCCGAATAGATCCCGATCGGCACGGCAATCAGGATGCCGACCAGATAGGCGGTGCCGATGACGATCAGGGTCTGCGGCAGGCGCTGGCCGATGATGGTGAAGACCGGGCTGCGCGATTGCCAGGACAGGATGCGCTGTTCGTCACCAGTCCAGGTGGTGCCGAACCAGCCGTCGATCAGATAGGCCGGTTCGACCCAGAAGAACTGCCGTAGCCACAGGACATAGCGGAAGATAACCGGCTGATCGGCCCCCAGCGCCTCGATCATCTTCTTGCGCACGTCGGGGGGCACGGTCAGCGGAATGTCGGAGAGTGGCGAGCCGGGGGCCAGATCGACCAGCAGAAAGATCACCAGACTGATGACCAGCAGGGTCGGAATGGCCAAGAGTAGCCTGCGAAGCGTGAAGGTCAGCATGCGCGGCGCGCCTTGGATCAGGGGAGTTGAGGGATCAGGAAAAGGTCGCGGGGCCGGCGAACCGGCCCCGCAAAAGCCTTAGATCACTTGACGCGGAACCAGTCCGCGACGTTCCAAAGCTCGGAGTCCCATGCGTTGATCTGGACACCGCCCAGCGCATTGGAATGCGCCGACAGGGTGCCGCGGTGGACCAGCGGGATCACGATCATGCTGTCTTTCGTCACCATGTCGTTCAGCTTTTTGGCGATGTCCTGACGGGCTGCCATGTCGGTCGTGGTCGCCAGCGAGGCATAAAGCGCATCATATTCCGGGGTGCAGAACCGGTTGATGTTCTCGCCCTGCCACTGGGTTTCCGGCGACGGTGCGTTCTTGCACTGGTACTGGCCCAGATAGCTTTCCGGGTCAGGGCTTTCCGAGTTGTTGGCATACATCTCGATGTCGGCGTAGAATTTCTGGAAGGTGTCCGGCGAACCGGCATCCCCACCGAAGAACACGCCCGGATCGATTGCCTTCAGCTCGACTTCGACGCCGAGTTCAGTCCACCAATCCTTGATAAGCGCCTGGAAGTCCTGGCGGATCGGGTTGACGGTCGTCTGGTAGACGATCGACAGCTTCTTGCCATCCTTGTCGCGGATGCCGTCGCCGTCGCTGTCGGTCCAGCCGGCCTCTTCCAT
>CAIXBE010000545.1 GCA_903917595.1 uncultured Rhodobacterales bacterium | reverse complement strand
TTGGCCGCCAGGTCCTGGTGACGCCGATGGCTGGGAGCGATACCTCCGATGTGCGCCGGACCTTGAACCCGCTGTTCGTCGAGGCGCTGATGGGCTGGCCCACCGGGTGGACCGGCTTCGCCTCTGTGGCAACGGCGTGGTCCCACTGGTTGCAGCGCATGCGCTCCGAACTCTCGCGGCTGAATTGCTGGCCAATGGATGAGGTGGCGCCATGAAGCAGTCCCGCCTCATGTCGCTGGTCGAGTCCATCGCCAACGTGATCGTCGGCTACGGCGTCGCGGTCGCTACCCAGATCCTGATCTTCCCGATCTTCGGATTGCACACGACTCTGGCACAGAACCTGAAGATGGGCGCGGTGTTCACTTTGGTCAGCATCGCGCGGTCTTACATCCTGCGGAGGCTGTTCGAACGATGGCGTTGACGCAAAACGTGCCACTGACTATCATTCGGGCTGCGAAGACATTCTTGTTGTCTTGATCAAGCCAGAGGCTGGTCAGATCTGAAGGTTAATCCATCAGGTCTCGCTATCCGGCCTGCGGAACCACGAAATCTCGGGTCTCGCGCGAGCAAGAGCTTCCTGCCGGGGAGCGTCCATCAGGACGCCGCGCATTCGCTTCTCATGAAGTCGAATGGAGTACCCGTGCCATGAAAGCACTGAAGAAACTGCGCCGTATGAAGATGCTCTCACAGGGGGGCCGCTGTTTCTACTGCGGTCTGCCCATGTGGGATGAAGCTCTGTATCCTTGTCTGCCGCTATCCTGCAGGTCGGGCGAATTGCCGAAAACCCTCCGATGCACGGCCGAGCACCTCCATCCTCGTTCCGAGGGAGGTGCGAACACCGCTGACAACATCGTTGCCGCCTGCTTGTTCTGCAACAACTCGCGTCACCGGCGGAAACGGCCACTGTCGCCTGAAGCGCACCGAGCGCATGTGCAGCAGCGCATGGCGGCGGGACAATGGCTTGCGGCGCAAGTCGCGGCGTGGGTGCAAAGGGTCTAGATGAGCACCGACGTCGCAGCGTCATTCCAAGAAGAAACGCCGCCCCGGGTGGGGCGGCGGGGCTTTAGTGTATCGTTTGAACTTACGCAGCCGGAAGTTTGTAAACCCTTCCCCGACCGTCCACCTTTTCCGAGGTGATGGTGAGGCCGAGCTTCTTCTTCAGCGCCCCGGACATTGATCCTCTCACGGTATGACTGAGCCAGCCCGTCGCTGCGACGATCTCAGCGATAGTTGCACCTTCCGGTGCGCGCAACATGGCGATCAGGGTGTCCTGCTTGGTGCCAGTGCGGCGCAGCGGTTCGGTGCCGCTGGGGATCAAGGTCGCGGGTGCCGGATCGTCGGTGATCCCAAGCGTCGAATAGGCCAGCAGCGTAGCGCGCAGGGTGATCGAGCCGCGCTCTTCGTCGTGCCGCCAGACCGTGTTCAGGTCGGTGGCGGCAACTTCCTCAAGGAGGGAGTGCTTCAAAAGGCTTTTGCACACGTTGCCGACGGCACCGCCTTTCAGCTTGGCCATGATCGGAAACACCATCCCATCGTCGCGCCCGCAGGCCGTTGAAAGGATGATGGATTGGGTGTCAGTCAGCTGGATCTGGGTCATCTTCGTCTCCGTATCGGGGCGCGACAATCGCAGCCCTCCTACGAGACCAACCCCGCCAGTCGGCGGGCGTGTCCCGGAAGGGGTGTCGTCACTCGGCGTGTTCGCCTTCCTTGAATGCGCTGTCGGTGATCTCGCGCAGTTTGGCGCGGTAGTGGTTCAGGGTGCCGACGTGGCCCCAATGAATCTCGTCGGGGCTGGTCTCGAAATGGTCAGCGCTGAGGGCGGCGAGGCGTTCCAGCATCGCGTCGATCTGGAACTTGGCGGTCATGAAGGCGTCAAGGGCTTTGGCATTGTCGGTGGCGCGGCGGATGGTCATGGCGGTCTGTCCTTTGGGTGAGTTGCATCGTTCTGGTGTAATCACCATCGCTCTGGTGAGGCAGATAGTGTAGGTAAATCCAAGCAATATCAGTGCTTTCCGATTAAACTCCGGGCGGATCGGCTTGCGGCACCACATGCGCCCACTGGCATCCGATCCACATGTAGAGATGCGCAAACTCTCGCGTCGGGCGCGATAGGATGCGGGGATCGCGGGGCGGGCTGAAGCAATCCAGTGCCTCTTGTGTGACCTGCCGGATTTCCTTGGCGGCGAGGATGTCCTCGGGTTTCCAGCGCGCAAGCGCGGGCAGCATGTGGGCGGGATAACCGTCGAAATGGACATAGACATGCGCCCATTCCTCGGGGCCGATCTGGATGGCGATCTGCGCGCGGGTGCTCATGGTGCCGCCTCAGATCAGCTGCAGATCGACCAGCACCGCGCTGGCAGCGGCCAGTTGCGCGGTCGGCAGGTCGATCTTCAGGTGCGAGAACAGGTCCGAACAATCGGCCTTGATCCCGCCATCACGCAGCGCGGCTTCAACGACCTCGGCCACCACGCTGGGGCGGCTGCGGTCGAGATGGTCGGGCAGCGTGGCGATGTCGATGCGGATGGTGGTGGTGGCCATGGTCATAACTCGTCCCTCCTTCAGCGATGGGTGGTGGCGGCCAACATGGCCTTGGCACCAGCGACGCGCCCGGCTTCGTAGGCCGCTTCCAGCGCGCTGCGGATCGCCCAGACGGCGACATCGTGGAAATCGAGGCCGTCGCTGTTGTGGGTCTCCAGCGTCTCGATGCTGGGGAAATGCGTCCGCGCAATCTCCAGCAGGAGCGCGTCTGCGGCGGGTTTGGTCTTGGGGATCATGGCGTTAGCTCCGGGTCGGGTGCGTTGGTGCAAGATCACGTTCGCTCTCGTCCGGATGCTTATCAACTGAATAAGTCTATGGTTTTGAATGATAATCGG
>CAIXBE010000544.1 GCA_903917595.1 uncultured Rhodobacterales bacterium | reverse complement strand
GGGCATCGAGCCCCTCACGGCGGCGCTGACGCGGTATGGGCGGCGGGGGTGGGTTGGGGCCTTGGCGTGGGAGCCTCCGGCGGGAGTATTTGGAAAAAGAGCAATGGCAGGGATTTTGGGGTCGGGGGTTGACCTTTGGACGGTGAGCGTCACCCTAGACTAATGAGCGCGCGTTCTGTCCTGATCCTGGCGCATGGCCAGCCCTCTGACCCGGCACCGGCTGCGGCAGAGCTGGCCGCATTGGTGGCACGGGTGGCGGAGCATCTGCCAGGCTGGAAGGTCGGGTCGGCGACGTTGGCCGAGCCGGGTGCCGTGGCGCGCGCGGTGGCCGGGCGGGCTGGAGGGCTGGTTTATCCGTTGTTCATGGCCGGTGGCTGGTTCACCCGAGTCCAGATCCCGGCGAAGTTGACGGAAGCCGGGGCGCTGGGCTGGCAGGTGCTGGAGCCCTTCGGCTGCGATCCTGCGGTCCATGACCTGTGCGTCACCCTTGCCCGTGAGGCGGGGGCAGAGGCGCTGATCCTTGCGGCGCATGGGTCGTCGAAATCGCAGGTGCCATCAGACATCGCGCGCCATGTGGCGGGGCGGATTGCGGATGAGTGCGTCAGTGCGCGGGTTGCGGTGGGGTTCATCGACCAGTCGCCGCAGCTTTCGAGCCTGTCGGGATTTGGGGACCGGGCGACCTGCCTGCCGTTCTTTGCCGCTACCGGCGGGCATGTGACCGGGGATGTCCCGCAGGCTTTGGCCGAGGCCGGGTTTGCCGGGCGAATCCTGCCCCCGGTCGGCAGCGATGCGCGCGTGCCCGCACTGATCGCCGCCGCGATCTTGCGGGGGGTGACAGTTTGCGCCCAGGCGTGCCGTTGGACCATGGCTGGCTGAACCATGCGCCGGATGCTTTTAGGGAAGATGATCAAGCGTCTGGCACCGCAAACGTGGCGACTAGGGCCTGTGCCGCCTTCTGATAGGCTAAGTCGTCCGGCAAAAGACGGGCGCCGGCTGCCAGGTCCTTGCGGGCCTCGTCCTGGCGACCTGCCGCCGCATAAAGTATCGCGCGCTGATAATTCTGCCAGCCGTCGTCTTTGCTGCGAATGGCCAGCGAAATTGCCCGCAAGGCAGCCGGGGCATTGCCGGTGTCGCGGAAATGCGCGTGAGATTTCCGGAAGATCTGCACCACCCTCCAAACAGGCTTAGTGCAGCCATCTTCGATGATCCGTTGATCGAGTCCGTCGACGGCGGCCTGCCAGTGTCCCAGGTCAACGCGCAGTTCTGCAAGGGCAACAGAGCTTTGAAAGTCCGGGCGCCCGTCTTCCAGAAATCGGCCGTCCAGCAAGGCCAGCGCGGTCTGCCGTTTGCCCAAGCTTCGCGCAAGTTGCGATAGGCGATAGGTTTCCCATGCACCCAATGGCCTTGATCCAGTCCAGAGCAGCAACTTTTCAAGCGCCTGTTCATCGTCAAGCAGCCGGATGCAGGGGCCCAGCAGGATATCGTCGTTGCTGTCTGAGAACAATCGTCTGGCGATAGCGTCCGGGCAGGCAATCAGCAGCTCACGCAGCGCGACATCGGACCCCAGAGCCAAAAGGACGCTGACCTGATCCGCCGATTGTCTGGTCGTGGTAACCGGCCCCTTGCAATTGTCGCTGTCGTTGATCCTTGCTGCGCACTGAAGTCGACCATTCATCGCCAAGGTTCGCGCCAACCCCAGCATGGCGGACTTGCTTTCCCTGCGCACGGCCTTGCGGTCAAGCTTTGATATATCGCCTTGTTCAAGAACCGACACCACTTCCCGCGGGAAGGCACCGGCTTCGACCAGGGCCGTCCGGACCTCATGTCCGACATGCCGGATCGGGAAGACCGAAAGGTTCCACTTTGGAACACAGCCGGAAAAATGGCCCAGGGTCGTGGCATCCTCAGCTTCGGTCGGATCAAGGATCACGATGAACCGCGCCGTCTGGCTGGCGCGGGAGAGTGACCGTCCGGGCTGCCGGTCCAGAGTGGCAAGGTCGTCCGCGTCGGCGTTTTTCACCCAAGACCCGGTGTCCGAGATCAAAACCAGACGCGGCGCAAAGGCCAGCACGCGGTCAATACAAAGCTCATCGGACAAGAGAATCGCCCCGAATGCCCCCATCGACATCCCGGTCGCAAAGCATGCTGCATAGCCCCCCGCAGCAGCAAAGGCCACAGCGGCACGGATTTCGTCCGGAGGTGTGGAGCGATAACCGTCGCCTTCAGGGCAAAGGACTTGTATCAGATCATATCCGGCCTTCAGCCAGGGCATGGCACTGCCAAAAAGCGCACCGGTCCTCTCGGCCTTGAAATGGTGAAAGAAGAACAGCAGGTTCCGGCTGACCGTTTCCGACCGTGCCCGAAAGAATTCGAACCGGGGGGAAATCATGGCATCAGGTGCAGCAATCTGGTCAATAGAGGTCATTCTTGTCGGCGGTCCGATCCGGGGCTGCATGTGCGGAAAATTCGCGTGACGGCACCATTACTTTTCTACCTTTCCAAAACCCATTCATTCATTGGCCTGGTCCGGCATTGGCCTAGTCCGGGGCCGTGAACCGGTCAAGGCCATCCAGGGTCATGCGAAGTCCTATATGCCCTATGCCCGCCCCGCTATGGCGCTTAGGGTCAAGGGGTCGATCCCCATGCTGCGCAGGGCTGCGGACCATTTCGTCCGATCCTCTGCGCCAAAGACCAACCCGCCGGGGGCTGGCGCGGTCAGCCAGTCGTTGCGGGCGATCTCGGCCTCTAGCTGGCCCGGGCCCCAGCCGGAATAGCCCAGCGCCAGCAAGGCGCTTTCTGGCCCGCCACCGCGCGCCAGCGCCTCAAGGATGTCCAGCGTCGCGGTCATGCCATAGCCACCCGGCACCGCCAGCGTCGCCTTGCCCGCCAGCCAGTCCGTGGTGTGCAGCACAAAGCCGCGGCCGCGTTCGACCGGCCCGCCCAGATGCACGCGGATGTCACGGCCAGCCGGGGCGCGCGGGATCGAAAGCTGGTCAAGCAGGCGGGAAAAGCTCATCTCGGCCAGCGGCTTGTTGACGATCAGCCCCATGGCGCCGTCGTCCGAGTGGGCGCAGATCAGGATGACGCTGTGGTCAAAGCGGGGGTCCGCCATGCCCGGCATTGCGATCAGGATCTGTCCGGCAAGTTCCACCGACGCGCCCCTCCCTTGACAGGATCAAGATGGCGCGTCCCGGGTCGGGTCTCAAGCCCCTTTGGTATTTCACCCGTTCACGGCTTCTTGGCGCGAAGTGATTTCCTTCTGCTGCCGGATTTTCTATGGTGCAGTCATGTATCGCACCCTTCGCACCCTTTCGCTGATCTCTGGGCTTCTGGCTGGCCCTGCCCTTGCCACGACGCAAGATGACGTCTTGTCCGCCGTCCTTTTGCCCGGCTGGCAAACCGACAGCGGCACAAGGATGGCGGGGCTTCGGCTTGATCTGGCCCCAGGCTGGAAAACCTATTGGCGCAGTCCGGGCGATGCTGGCATCCCGCCAAGCTTTGACTGGTCGGGGTCCGAAAACGTCAAGTCGGTGCGCATCCACTGGCCCGCGCCGTCGGTCTTTCATACCGAGGGGATGCAGACCATTGGCTACCATGACCGCGTCATCCTGCCGGTCGAGGTGACCCCGGTCGATCCGGGCAAACCGATGCGGCTGGAGGTCAAGGTTCTGCTTGGCGTCTGCGACCAGATCTGCCTGCCCGCCAGCCTGTCGCTGACCTCGGACCTTGGGGCCGAAGGGCAGGACGACGGTATTGGTGCCGCGCTGGCAGAGCGGGCGGCAACCGCGCAAGAGGCAGGGGTGACCGCTGTGTCGTGCACGGTCGATCCCATTGCTGATGGCCTGCGGCTGACCGCGCGGATGCGGCTTGCGGATCCCGGCCAGACCGAGGTTGTAGCCTTCGAGACCGCCGATCCCGCCGTTTGGGTGGCCGAAGCCGTCACCCAGCGCGAGGGCGGGGAACTGGTCACGATGACCGAACTGGTGCCCCCCGACGGCGCGCCTTTTGCGCTGGACCGGTCGGCGGTGACGATGACGATCCTGTATGCCGGGACCGCGATCGAGGTTCGGGGCTGCCCGGCTCCGTAGCCGGTCACTTCCGGCGCAGGTGTTCTTCCAGCCGGGGCATGATCTCGACAAAGTTGCAGGGCCGGTGGCGGCTGTCGAACTGTGGCTTCAGGATCTCGTCCCAGGCATCGCGGCAAGCCCCCGGGCTGCCGGGAAGGGCGAAAAGATAGGTGCCGCCAGCGACTCCGCCTGTCGCACGGCTTTGCACCGCGCTGGTGCCGATCTTTTGCATGCTGACGATGGTGAAGACGGTCCCGAACGCCTCGATTTCCTTTTCATAGACGTCGCGGTGTGCTTCGACCGTCACGTCGCGCCCGGTCAGGCCGGTGCCGCCGGTGGTCAGGATCGCGTCAACCTGCGGGTCGGCGATCCAGTCCCGCAGCTGCGCGGCAATGGTCGCGCGGTCATCCTGCACGATCCCGCGCGCGGCCAGAACATGCCCCGCCCCGGTCAGGCGTTCGACCAGCGTGTCGCCGGATTTGTCCGTGTCGGGGGTGCGCGTGTCGCTGACGGTCAGGACCGCAATACGGATCGGGTGGAAGGGCAGGCTTTCGTCGATCTTGGACATCGTCAGCTCCGAGGCATAAGGGCAAGGCGCAGGGCCAAGGCACCAAAAATAGAGGCGCTGATCCGGGCCAGCCAGCGAGACAGGACCGCCGACCGGGCCAGTTGCTGGCCGATGGACCCGGCGAACAACCCCACCGCGCCGTTGACCAACAGCCCGCCGGCGCTGAACACCGCGCCAAGGGTCAGGAACTGGGGCAGGACCGGGCGGGAGGGGTCGACGAACTGCGGCAGGAACGCAAGGATGAACAGGATCACCTTGGGGTTCAACAGGTTGACGATCAGCGCCTGCCAGAAGACCCAGGCTGCCGGGGCCGGGGCAAGCGTTGCATCCGGGGCAAAAGCTGGCGACCGCAGGGCCGCGATGGCCAGCCACAACAGATAGCCGACGCCCAGCCAGCGTATCGCCTCGAACGCCGCCGGATGGGCCGCAACCAGCGCGCCAAGGCCAAGGGCTGCCAGCGTCACATGCACCATGCCGCCCAAAGCAATCCCGAAATTCGCCGCCATCGCCGCCCGCCGCCCCGACCGCAACCCCTGCCCCAGACAGAACATCATGTCCGCCCCGGGGGTAAGGTTCAGCGCAAGGCCTGCGGGAATGAAGGCGAGAAGGGTGAGGGGATCGACGGGAAGCATGGGGCCTCAAAGACAGGGGTTCATCACTGGTAGGCGCGGTCTGGCCAGCCCGGCCTCTATCGCCTCAAGATCGAGCTGAGAGGATGACAGTTCGTCGATCAATGTCATTACGTCAGAGTCCGGTGCCAGAACCGTCGCGCAATCTAACGGACCATCGCTCCCGCGATAGCGGTCTAAATAGAGCTCTTGGTAGATGGTCTCGATCTCGGCCACGCTACGAGGCGGAACGGCGTTCCTGGCAACGAAGGCCGTCAGAAGCCGGTGATAGTCCGTGATCTTGGTCGTTCGCGTTTCAAGGATGCCGCAGACCTCAGCGCTTGCGAGAAGCGATGCATAGACCGACCATAGACAGCCAAATGCAAGCTTCGGATCCGACCCGATACACCCTTGGTCCGAGCAAGAAACGGTCACCCCATCCCCTAGATCAAGATGCCGCGTCACCGCGCCCGAGGCATCTGTGCTGACCACAATCATGTCGGCGTTCTGGTCCAACAGAAGCTCATAGTCGATCCACGGCTCGGCCCAGCACGGCCCCGCCAGCATCGCCAAGACCAGCGCCACCCTCATCCCCGCAACCTTGCCTGCAGGGCCAGCAAATCCGCCCAGGCCTCGCGCTTGGCGGCGGGGTTTTTCAGCAGGTAGGTCGGGTGCGTCATCGGCAAAACCGGCTTGCCCAGCGCCTGCATCCATGTGCCCCGCGCCCGCAGGATGCTGGTCTGACCGTTCAGCGCCTCAAGCGGAGCGTTGCCCATGACCACGATCACGGCAGGGTCGACCAGTGCTACATGCCGCTGGACAAAGGGCAGCATAAGGGCGATTTCCGCCGGTTGGGGATCGCGGTTGCCGGGGGGACGCCAGGGCAGGATGCTGGTGACGTAAAGGCTTGTCCCGGCGTCAGGCGACGTGCGCGACAGCCCGATGGCGGCGAACATCTTGTCCAAAAGCAGCCCGACCGTAGCGACGAAAGGCCGCCCCTCGCGGTCTTCGTCAGCACCAGGAGCTTCGCCAAGGATCAGCACGCGGGCGGCCGGGTTACCGTCGGCAAAGACGGTGTTGCGGGCACCGCGTTTCAGCTCGCACAGGTCAAAGGCGGTGATGGCCTGACGC
>CAIXBE010000543.1 GCA_903917595.1 uncultured Rhodobacterales bacterium | reverse complement strand
GTGAGTTCTTCACCGCCGGTTACAATCTCATCAAGTCGCTCTGGGACGGGATGGTTCAGGTCTTTGCCGACCTCAAGGCTTGGATCGACCAGCAGATCGCGGGGATCCTCGCGCCCATCAACGATGCCGCCAGTGCCGTCAAAGGTTTCTTCAGCTTTGGTGGCGGAAGCGAAGCCCAGGCGCCACAGGGGCGCGCCTCGGGTGGGCCGATCAGTGCTGGTAGACCCTACCTTGTTGGCGAGCGGGGCCCTGAACTCATCACGCCGAGCCGGTCGGGCTATGTCCATCCGGCGGGTAGCGCGGGGGCGCCTTCGATCACTATCGGGCCGTTCAGTTTTAACAATACATCTGCGGCCGATGCCAACGAGATCGCCGCACAAGTGCGCGCTGTTCTGCAGCGCGAGGTCCGAGAAGTGTTCCGCGGCGTCTACGCCGATGCAGGGTTGAGGTTTGCCTGATGCTGATGGTTCTGGGACCTGTCCAATTCGAAGTCTGGCCGTTCAACGCCACCGATTGCGAGCATGGCCACGAGGCGTCCTTTGCGGAAAAGCCGGTTCTCGGCACCCGTCCGCCACTCGAATGGGTGGGCGAAGGGCCAGAAACTTGGACCATCAAGGCACGGATATTTCCGCGCCGCTTCGGTGGGCTCGAGGATTTAAAGAAACTGTTCCAGGCCCGCGCCTCGGGCCGCCCGCAATATCTCATGCGCGGCGACGGCGCCCAGATGGGCTGGGTCGTCATCGAGAAGGTGCAGGAGCGTTCGTCCTATCTTGATGCCAAGGGTGTGGGTCAAGTGATCGAGGTCGACATTTCGGTGAAGCGCTCCGGCAAACCGTCCAACGGATCCTTCTTCTCGCTGCTGTCGGGGTTGTTTCCATGAGCGAAGTAATTGAGCGCATCACGGTTGAGGGCGACGGCATCACCGTGTCTCTGCTTGTTTGGCGACGGTTTCGGCGCCCAATGTCGGGCCTCGTCGAGGCGATCCTTGAACGCAACCCGGGGCTGGCTGGCTTGGGTCCCATCCTCCCCGTCGGCACGGTCTTTGAGCTCCCGGTGCCGACACCGCGCGCCCCGCAACTCCTCGATCCCATCCGGCTCTGGTGACGCATTATGGCGAAACGCGCCCAGTTCATGGTGATGGTGGCGGGCACCAACATCACGAGCGTGCTCGCGCCCGTCCTGATCTCGCTCACCGTGTCGGACAAGGTCGGCACCCATTCCGACACGGCCAACCTCGAAATCGACGACACCGAGGGCCGGATCGTTCTGCCGCAACTGGGCGCTGCTGTCGTCGTGGCGCTCGGGTGGGAAAGTGAAGGCATGCGGCCTGTCTTCACCGGCACCGTGGATGAGGTCAGATCCTCCGGCTCGCGCAGCGGGCGCGTCCTGAACATCACGGCGAAGGGCGTCGACACCACGGCAAAGCCAAAGGAGCCGCAACAGCGGCATTTCGACAATGCGTCCATTGATGACATCCTTCGCGAGACCGGCAAGACGGCGGGTATCACCACGATCGAGGTTGATCCGGACTTGGCCAGCATCAAGCGCGCCTATTTCGAGATGCGCGATGAGAGCTTCATCCACGCCGGAGAACGGCTTGCGCGCGAGATCGGTGGCAACTTCCGAATCCAAGGGAAGACGGCGTACCTCTCAAAGCGCGGCGGCACGTACGCCGCTGCCGTCATCGCCGCCTGGGGCCAGAACCTTCACGGCTGGGACATTGCACCCGCCTTGGCGCGGGCACAATTCGGCGCCGTGCGCGCGCGCTGGTATGATCCCAGAGCGGCCCAGTGGCAGGACAGGGAAGAACAGACATCCCTCAATGTCACTGCGCGGCATGATCACCGCTATGCCAAGGCGGATGAGGGCGAAGCTACCCAACAGACGGGATCTGACAAGGCGACCTCAGAGCGCGATGCCGGCGAAGGCACGGTGACGATTGAGGGCGACGCCAGCGCCATTCCCGATGGGCTTTGCATGATCATCGGCGCCCGCCCGGGCGTAGACGGCGCTTACCGCATTGAGACCGTCACCCACAATTATTCGCGCGGTGGCGGCTTTGTCACCACGCTTGATCTCAAGGCGCCCCAGCAGGGTGCCGGAACTGACACACGATAGGGAGGGCAGCCCATGGCGCCAGACTGGACCGGGGGGCTCCCCACGGTGATTTACTTCATTCTTGGCGTCGGCGGCGTTGCCGGCGCACTGCTTGCCATGGTCAAGCTCTGGGAGACGATTGTCCCCGATCGCGGCCAGCATATGGTCAAGGATATCGCCATCATCAAATCCGACATCCAGGACATCCGCACCCGCGTCGGCATGCTGGAACTTG
>CAIXBE010000542.1 GCA_903917595.1 uncultured Rhodobacterales bacterium | reverse complement strand
CTTCATGTGATAGGCAATGGACCGGACCTCGCGTTCAGCCAATTCGGCCTTCAGAAGTTGCGACAGGATCGGGATGGCGGCTTCAAAGGCTGGTGCGCCTTGCTCGATGAGGTCGGTGACGGCCTGGGCCATGCCATACATTTTGAGGCTGCGCAGCATGATGACGATGGCACCGGCGGCGGGATCATGACGCATGGCGGCCTCCGGCAATCTGGGCGCGCAGACCGTCATAGCGTTCGACATTGGCCTTGGGCTCGCGATGCAGGGCCAGTGCTTGCGGGGTGTCCAGCGGTGGCCCACCGATCACCTTGCCGTCGACCAGACGGTGCAGAAGGTTCAGGACATGGGTTTTGGTCGGCACGCCTTCGGCCAGGGCCAGTTCCACGGCGGTGAGCACGGCCTGTTCGTCGTGGTGCAGCACCAAGGCAAGGATATCAACCATTTCCCTGTCACCGCCGGGCTTGCGCAGCATGTGATCCTGCAACTGTCTGAACGCAGGCGGTAATTCCAGGAAGGGCGCTCCGTTGCGAAGGGCTCCGGGCTTTCTTTGCACGACCGCCAGATAATGCCGCCAGTCGTAAATCGTCTTCGGTGGAAGGTGGTGGCTGCGTTGAATCACGCGGGCATGTTCGCACAGGATGTTGCCCTCAGCTGCCACAACCAGCCGATCGGGATAGATCCGCAAGCTGACAGGGCGGTTCGCAAATGATGCCGGAACGCTGTAGCGATTGCGCTCAAAGCTGATCAGGCATGTGGGTGAGACGCGCTTGCTCAGCTCGATGAAGCCGTCAAAGGCGACCGGCAATGGCATCAGCGCGGCCTGTTCCTCGGCCCAGACATCGGCGATAGTGCCGGACTGTTTGCCATGCGGGGTCTGCCGCCACAGCTCGAGGCAGCGCTGCTCAAGCCAGGCATTCAGTGCGGCAAGGTCTGGAAAGTCCGGCATCCGTTGCAACATCTGGTGACGAGAATCCCGAACGTTCTTCTCGACTTGCCCTTTCTCCCAGCCCGCTGCCGGATTGCAGAACTCGGGTTCATAGACATAGTGGTTCGTCATGGCCAAAAAGCGCATGTTGATCTGCCGCTCCTTGCCGCGGCCGACACGATCCACCGCCGTCTTCATGTTGTCGTAGATCCCGCGCCCCGGCACACCGCCAAAAACCCGGAACGCGTGCCAATGGGCGTCAAACAGCATCTCGTGGGTTTGCAACGGATACGCCCGAAGCAAGAATGCCCGGCTGTGCGACAGCTTGATATGCGCCATCTGCAGCTTCGCGCGCTCGCCGCCCAGAACAGCAAAGTCCTCGCTCCAGTCGAACTGGAAGGCATCGCCGGGGTCAAAATGGAGCGGCACAAAGGTCCCGCGCCCCGTCGTCTGCTGCTCGCGCTGGCGGTCCGCCCGCCACTGTCGCGCAAAGGCTGCCACCCGGGCATAAGAACCGGTAAAGCCAAGCGTCACCAGATCGGCATGCAACTGCTTCACGGTCCGCTTTTGCTTGCGCGACTTCCCGGCCTCGGTCTTCAGCCAGCCCGCCAACTTGTCAGCAAAGGGGTCAATCTTGCTTTGCCGTTCCGGCGTCGCGAATTTGGGCTCGATGGTGTTCGCTGCCAAATGCTTGGTCACCGTATTCCGCGACACGCCCGTCAGCCGTGCGATCTCGCGTATCGACAGCTTCTGCCGCAAGTGCATCCGTCGGATGATGTTCAATAGTCCCATGTGGATCACTCCGTTGCCCCCGCCGCTCACCGCTTTGGGGAAAGGTTCACATGGCTCAGTTCTCAGTGAAAATTATGCGCCTAATCGGCTCAGTTCTGGGTGAAAATCAACAATCTTGACCGCAGCGAGGACGAGCGAGGTGCTCGGGGCGACGTGGTCGGAGATCAACCTCGATGAGGCTGTATGGGCCATTCCTGCCAGCCGCATGAAGGCAGCACGGGAACCCGCCGTACCAGCGTTGGGCCAAGCTGGTCGAGCGTGGTGATCCCAAGCATGGACATGTTGCGGTCGATTTCCTGAGACAAAAGCGTGATCGCGTGACCTGCACCGGCCTGCCCGCCGACAACCGCAGCAAAGAGCAACGGGCGACCCACCAAAACAGCATGGGCCCCCAGGGCAAGCGCCTTCAAGACGTCCGAACCGCGCCGCACTCCACCGTCCAGGAGCAGTGTCAGCCGGGATGCTGCAGCGGCAATGGCGGGGAGTGCATGAAGGCTTTCGATGGCACCGTCCAACTGCCTGCCGCCGTGATTGGACACGATGATCCCATCGACCCCTGCGGCTTGGGCGATCACGGCATCCTCGGGGGCCAGAATGCCTTTGAGAACCAGCTTGCCGGGCCAGCGGTCGCGCATGAGCTTTACATGGTCCCAGTTCAAGGCCGCCCGTCGACCGAAATCGCGGGACAGGGTCCGCGACAGGATCGGCGGACCACGGCCGGCATCCATGTTTTCGAAATGCGGCATTCCGTCAAAGGCCAGCGTCGCAAAGGCTGTGGACCGCAACCATTTCGGATGGGTGATCCCGTCCAGCGCAAGCGAAAGGCTTGGCCGCAACGGCATGTTCCATCCCGCGCGAATGTTGTTTTCGCGGTTGCCCGGGACAGGCAGGTCGACCGTCAGGGCCAGGGTCCCGAAGCCTGCGGACTTGACCCGGTCAACCTGCGCAATGATCCGGTCGTTCTCTCCGGGCAGGTAAGCCTGGAACCAGGACGATGGGGCCGCATCGATGATTTTCTCCATCGGCGTCAGGGCG
>CAIXBE010000541.1 GCA_903917595.1 uncultured Rhodobacterales bacterium | reverse complement strand
GGTCTTGTCCGCACGCTGGGACAGGGCTACGCACTGTGCGTGGTGGCGCCCGAAGAGGTGGCAGTGGCGCTGGACGAAACCGTGGCCGTCGCCATGATCACTGAGGTCGACTACCGCACCGGGCGCAAGCATGACATGGCCGCCTTGACGGCAAAGGCCCATGCCGTCGGCGCGCTGACGGTCTGGGATCTAGCGCATTCGGCGGGCGCACTGCCTGTCGATCTTGCTGGCTGTGATGCCGATTTCGCCGTGGGTTGCACTTACAAATACCTGAATTCCGGCCCGGGTGGCCCGGCTTTCATCTATGTTGCCCCCCGCCATCAGACGCAGGCCCACCCCGCGCTGTCGGGGTGGATGGGCCATGCCGCACCCTTTGCCTTTGATTTGGACTATCGCCCCAATGGGGGGATCGAGCGGATGCGCGTCGGTACACCGCCGATCCTGCAATTGGCCGCCCTGGACGCCGCGCTGGATGTTTGGGACGGGGTTGATATGACCGATCTTCGCGCCCGCGCGCTGGCGCTGGCCGACCGCTTCATTGCGGGGGTCGAGGCCGCTTGCCCGGACCTGACCCTTGTGACCCCGCGCGCCCATGCGATGCGCGGAAGCCAGGTGGCGTTCCGGCACCCCGAGGGTTACGCCATCATGCGGGCGCTGATTGCCGAAGGCGTGATCGGCGATTTCCGTGCGCCCGACATCCTGCGCTTCGGCTTCACGCCGCTTTACATTGGTGAAGCCGAGGTTGACGGTGCCATTGCCAGCATGTCCCGGATCATGACGCAGGGCCTGTGGGAACGCCCAGAGTTCAAGCAGCGCCATGCGGTGACCTGAATGGCGTCCCCGTCCGAAATCACCACGCTTCCCTCGGTCTGCCGCCCTGCAGGCTGGGTGTCCGTCTGGCGCAAAATGGCATGCTTCAGCGTGCTGAGCCGTCAGTGATCGTCTTTCTCGCTGAAACCCCATATCAGAGAAAGAGTGACCATGACCAACGAGCCTTCAAAAGCCTACGACCCTTCCAAAGATGGTGCCGAGATGAACTTCCGCGAGCGGATGTCTTACGGCGATTACCTTGCCATCGACCGCATCCTCACAGCGCAGACGCTGCTTTCGACAGCCCATGACGAGATGCTGTTCATCATCCAGCACCAGACTTCGGAACTGTGGATGAAGCTGGCGTTGTATGAACTTTCCGCCGCGCGGGGGGCGATTGCCGCCGACCGCACCGCCGAGGCCTTCAAGATGCTGGCACGGGTGGCAAGGATCTTCGAGCAGCTGAATTCGGCCTGGGATGTGCTGCGCACCATGACGCCGTCAGAATACACCCGCTTCCGCGACGACCTGGGGCAATCTTCGGGCTTTCAGTCCTGGCAATACCGGCTGATCGAATATGCTGCGGGCAACCGCAACAAGGCCATGCTGCGGCCCCATGAACACCGCCCTGACCTGATGGAGAAACTGACCGCCGAATTGGCGCAGCCTTCGCTTTATGACGTGGTGCTGCGGCGGCTGGCCCGTCTTGGTTTGCCCGTGCCCGAAGCAGTGCTGGCGCGTGACGTTTCGGCTGCTTGGGAGGTCAACGAAGCCATCACCGAGGTCTGGGCGCAGGTCTATCGCAACCCCGAGGTGCATTGGGAAGCCTACGAACTGGCCGAGAAGCTGGTGGATTTTGAGGACTACTTCCGGCGCTGGCGTTTCAACCACGTCACCACCGTCGAACGCGTCATCGGTTTCAAGCGCGGCACCGGGGGAACGGCAGGGATTTCCTACCTGCGCCGGATGCTGGAGGTCGAGCTTTTCCCCGAGCTTTGGCGCGTCCGCACCGTCCTTTGACCCCAATGACCGAAGGGGCATCGACCCCTTCGGCGCACCAACAGGAGAACCGCGATGCAGCCGGGACCGTCCGGCCATAGCGACACTTTCATTCTTGCCCGCGATCTCGGACGCTGACTTTCCGATCGGAAAGGGCTGCGACATTCGCTCGCGGCTGTTTGCTCTGAGATCGCGGGGTGTTGCCCGTCGCCCGAGTTGACAGGGGCAAATCTCCTGTAATAGACTATAAAAACAGGGCGCTGAGCGCGGTCATCCGATCTGGAGACAACCGCGGTGCTTGGCCCCGTACAGACTGTCCGTGCGGGGCAATGCCAAAGGAGCATCCCCGTGAAGACCATCATTGAACCCTTCCGTATAAAAGCCGTCGAGCCGATCCGCTTCACCTCGATTGCCGAGCGTCAAGACCTGCTGAAGGCCGCACATTACAACCTTTTCGCGCTGAAATCGGACGATGTGCTGATCGACCTTCTGACCGACAGCGGCACTTCGGCCATGAGCGCGGCACAATGGGCCGCCGTTCAGCAGGGTGACGAAAGCTATGCCGGATCGCCCTCGTTCTTCCGCTTCGAGGCGGCGGTCAAAGACCTTGCTCCGTTCAAGCATGTCATCCCCACTCATCAGGGCCGTGCGGCCGAAGCGATCTTGTTCTCGATCCTTGGCGGGGTGGGTCGCAAGATCCCGAACAACACCCATTTCGACACCACGCGCGGCAATATCGAAGCGAGCGGGGCTGAGGCCTTTGACCTTCTGATCGAAGAGGGCCGCCACCCCGAACTGGACCATCCGTTCAAGGGCAACATGGACCTGGAGGCGCTGGAGGCCTTCTTGATCCGCCATGGCGACGATGTGCCTTGCATCATGCTAACCATCACCAACAACGCGGGCGGCGGCCAGCCGGTCAGCCTTGAAAACATCCGGGGCGTCGCTGCCTTGGCGCGGCAGCACGGCAAGCCCTTCATCATCGACGGCTGCCGCTTTGCCGAGAACGCCTGGTTCATCAAGCAGCGCGAGGCCGGGCAGAGTGATCGCCCGGTCAAGGACATCATCCGCGACATGTTCCGCTACGCCGACGGCATGACGATGAGCGCCAAGAAGGACGCTTTCGGCAATATCGGCGGCTGGCTGGCTCTGAACGACGACGATCTGGCTCTGAAGGCCCGCAACCGGCTGATCTTGACCGAGGGCTTCCCGACTTATGGCGGTATGGCCGGGCGCGATCTGGATGCCTTGGCGCAGGGGCTGAAAGAGATCGTTGACGAGGACTATCTGCGCTACCGCGTGCGGACCACAGCCTACCTGACGGAAAAGCTGCATGCACTGGGAGTGCCTGTCATGCGCCCTGCGGGCGGTCACGCGGTCTTTGTCGATGCCCGCAAGTGGTTGCCCCACATTCCTCCGATGTCCTATCCGGGACAGGCTGCGGCGGTGGCCCTCTACGAGGTGGGAGGAATTCGCAGCTGCGAAATCGGCACGGTGATGTTCGGTGCCAAACCCGATGGCACCGAGGCTCCGGCGGCGATGGACCTTGTGCGGCTGGCACTGCCGCGCCGCGTCTATACCCAGTCCCACGCCGACTACATCGCCGAGGCCTTCGAAGAGGTGGCCGCGCGGAAGGATGCCCTGAAGGGCTTTCGCATCGTTGAACAGCCTAAACTGATGCGGCATTTCACTGCGAAGTTCGCGCCACTGTGCTAACGGACTGTTCAATTCCGTAAACACTAGTTGACTCCGGCCATTGTGTACACTAATGAACACAATGGCCGGGGCCCGGGCTTTACCCATCGCCTGTCGGCGCTCAACTTCCAAGGGGCAACGCCAGCTATGCGTAGCGACATCCAGTCCGCAAAGCATCCTTCAGGCCGTAACAGGTTCGGACTTGAATCGCCTTTGGAGGCTGCGCCCCCAACTTCTGAGATGACTAGGGCAAATCCGGCAAAGGAAATCCTGCTGGTCATTGTGCCGGGCTATTCTCTGCTTAGCCTCGGTTGCCTGGCAGAACCGTTGTCGTTTGCTAGGACAATTCCATCGATTGAGCCGTTCATGCTCTCGGTTTATGACCTCGGCGACGAATCCCAGGGTGTGCCTCAAGGGCTGCGGGTCGCGGGAGTATTGGGTCACGAAGATCTTGATGCCCGGATCCTGATGCGGCCGACGCCCGAAGCGATCTTCTTTTGTTGTGGCTTTGACGTGCCTGTGGCTTCGCGCGAGACACTTCGCCGCTTCATGAGACAATCGCGGCGCGCCTGTATCCCGATCTACGGGATCGGTGCCGCAACCTGGGCCCTTGCTGAAGCGGGATTGTTGCGCGGCCGCAAAGGCGTTGTGCATTGGTCTTCGCTGTCAGCGTTCAAGGAACGAAACTACGATTCTGATCCCTTGGCGAAACTTTACCACACGGATCATCAGGTCAGCACATGTGCCGGAGAACTTGCCACGCTGGATCTGGTCATTTCCTTTGCGCGTCAGACATTTGGAAAAGCAGTTATGGATCAGATTTGCGACCGGTTTCTTGTTTCTCGTCCAAGGGGGCCGGAAGCGGATCAACCCGTCGTACACGCGAGCCTATTGCGATACGCTCCACGAATTGTCCGGGACACCGTCGACAAGATGAGCCAGAATATTGAAACTCCACTCTCCATCAGCGATCTCGCAACGGCTGCCGATGTTTCTCCGCGACAGCTTGAGCGCCTTTTCGGAGAATATCTGGGGTCCTCTCCACGGAAATTCTATTGTGATCTTCAACTTGGGTTAGCTTGGCAGTTGTGCGAACAAACTGATTTAGCGGTCGCCGAGATCGCAATCGCCTCCGGCTTTACGTCGCACGCGGCCCTGTCACGCAAGTTCAAGAGTCGATACGGCATTAGCCCGACAGAGATGAGGTGCCGAGCAAGGAGTGCTGTGCGGATCGTCGATTGACACTCGACATCAACTGACAATCATCCCGAAAATTTCGCAGCCGCAATGGCAAACCCGGGGCACGCCTTCGCCGCATATTCGTTTAGCCCCGAAACCTTCCGGACCTCCGCGCGCCCGTTGATTTCCCCGATCTACCGCTTCACGGCCGACTTTTGTGCGGCCGTGTAATTCCTGTCGAACGGATCGACTGCCGAGGCGCCGTATCCACCGAGCAAACAGCCCCCGATCGGCCCGCGATCGTTTCCCTCGACATGAGCCCCGATTTCGGCTTCCGCGCGACCGAGCGCCACGGCCCCATCGTGGTCGATGACCCAGTGATAATCGAAGTTGCGCCAACCGTGCTGCTCGACATGCCGACGCCGGATCTCGACGACTTTCTCAGCGAGGGGCCGCCCCGCCAACCACTCCGGGAGGGTGTCAGCGCAGGGCAGGAAAATCTCGGTGACTGGGAATGGGTCGTGGTCTGAACCCGCTATCGCCTCCGGTGCTGATCTGGATCGGGCGTTTCGCCACGACGTACAGTAACCAACCGGTTGGCACCGCCTGCCTGATGGCGGTGTGATCGTTTAAGGCACGTGCATAGCGACTTCGTTAACGACGTGTCTTATGCGGGTCTTGTGATGCGTGTCGATATTCTTGGGCTGGAGGGTCAGCGGCGGTGGGGCGACGAGGAGAAGCTCGGGATCGTTTTGTCGGTTGGCGTGGGCGGCGCGATGGTGACGCAGGTCGCGCAGTGGCATGAGGTAACGCGTCAGCAGATTTACGCGTGGCGGCACGAGTTGAAGAAGAAGGGGCTGCTTTCGGCCTTGCCGGAGGCGCTGTTTCTTCCGGTGGACGTGGACATGCCCATGGAATTGGCGATGCCGACGGCGGCCATCTGCGCAGAGGCACCGCGCTCTATCCAGATCGAGTTGCAGCTTGACCTGCCCCCCGGTCGTCCCTCGTTCATAACGAGAGTCCTTGGATTTGATAGTCGTCGGTTTCAGGGGTGGCAAGCGCGTCGGGCGCGGAGCCGTCAAATTGCTCAAGCGCCCGACGCGCTTCTGCGGGGGTTTGGTTGCCCAGCGAGGAATGCGGCCTGACGTTGTTGTAATCGTAGCGCCAGAGGGCCAGCGTGCGGCGGGCATCAGCCAAGCTGTCGAAGATCTCCTCGTTGAGGCATTCATCGCGGAGGCTGCCGTTGAAGGACTCGATGTAGCCGTTCTGTTGCGGCTTGCCGGGATCGATGTAATGCCACTCGACCTTGTTGTCGTTCGCCCATTTCAGGATGGCCTTGCTGGTGAACTCGGTGCCGTTGTCAGAAACTATACAGGCGGGTTTTCCGTAGACCCTGACCAGCGCGTCCAGTTCCCGCGCCACTCGCGCGCCGGAGATGCTGGTGTCGGCAATCAGGGCAAGATTTTCACGGCAGCAATCATCGTTCACGGCAAGGATGCGGAACTTCCGGCAGGCCCCGAAGGTGTCGGACAGGAAGTCCAGCGACCAGCGCTGGTTCGGGCGCAACGGCACCGGCATCGGTGTGCGGCTGCCTCTCGCCCGTTTGCGGCCTCGGCGGCGGCGCACCGACAGACCCTCTTCGCGGTAGATGCGGTAGAGCTTCTTTTCATTCATCACCATGCCCACACGCTCCAGCATGATGCCGATGCGCCGATACCCAAACCGGCGCCGCTTCTCGGCGATCTTGTTCATTTCCACACGGATCTCCGGGTTGTCGGGCGGATGTTCGCGCCGCACGGTCTTCGGATCGACACCGATCAGGACGCAGGCCCGGCGCTGAGAGATCGGATGACCCTTCATTGCCCGCAGCACCGCGTCCCGCCGCTCGGCCGGTGTCGTCAGGGCTTTCCCAGCAGGTCCTTCAGAACCACATTGTCGAGCATGACGTCTGCCACCAGGCGCTTCAGCTTGGCGTTCTCGTCCTCAAGCTGCTTCAGGCGTTTGGCATCGGACAGGTCCATCCCGCCATACCTGGCCTTCAGCTTGTAGAACGTCGCGGGGCTCAGCCCATGCTTCCGGCACAACTCGGCCGTCGGCAAACCCGCCTCTTGCTCTTTGATCATCCCGATAATCTGCGCTTCAGTGAAACGGCTTTTCCTCATGTCGTCTGCTCCTTCAGGTTGGGCAGACTCTACATCACAGCGAGGGAACTTCCGGGGGGCAGGTCAAGCTGAGGAATGGCCGGTGCCCGGGTGGGGGAGGTCCGACAGGCGCGGTTCGAGGATTTCAACCTCGAGCACCTGTCATGGACCAAGCCCGCTACAACGACCAAGCAGCGCCGCGTTCACCGTGTGCCGATCTCGGACGAGGCGGCGGCCATTGTGCGCCAACGTCGCCTCGCGGTGATCAAGGGATCCCCATGGCTCTTTCCCGGTGATGTCCCTAGCCAGCCTCTGCTGGAGGTGCGCCGGTTTTGGATGCGGATCCAGAAAGAGGTGGGCATCGAAGATGTGCGTATTCACGACCTTCGCCACACCTTCGCCTCGCTGCTGGTCAGTGGTGGCGCTTCGCTCGAGATGATCGGCAAGCTCTTGGGCCACAGCCAGATGCAAACCACCCAGCGGTATGCGCATTTGATGGACTCGCCGTTGCGTGCGGGCGTCGATGCGGTGGCCAACGCCTTCAAACCGAAGCCACGGCTGGTTCATGTCGCAGATCGGCCCGCTGCTGCGGCCAGCCCGCCATCAAGGGCTGGCCAGCGCGCTGGCGCGAAACATCTTACCGTTTCGGGTTCCTGAACTTCACGGCTTTGAGGATCGGGGTCAATCGCCGCCGGATCGAGCGCTCGTCCGGAAATTCCCCGGTTTCCGACTGCGCGGCGAACCAGTCCTGTAATTCTCTGATCCATTCGGCCTGGGATTTGGGCAAGCCCTCTTCGAACACCCGGCGCGTGATCTCAACACTCATCCCGGGCCAATCGTAGTCCCCATCGTCGCCAAGCCCCGCGCCTTCTGCGACACGGCCGAAGAGATTGTTGACATCTTCAAAGCGCTGTACTTCCTGGCCGAGGATCATCAGATCGCCGATCGAGACCAGTACGCCCTCCTCGGGCGCAGTGATATAGAGCCAGTCTTCTCCTTCGAGTTGCCGCACACGCCGCAAATACGCTTCTTGCGGACCAGTCCCGCAGCGCCGGAACATTGGCAGGATATCCGCGGGCTCGATCTGCACCAGTCCGGCGATACGCGCTTCGTCACACGCGATTGGCGGAATGCCCGTGACGATCTTCAGGGCAACTACCTGCCGCCGGTCCGATCATCGCGTTACTATAACAGTGCCTTCAAAATGGTCAAACGCGCATATATTCTCTGGGCAAAAGGATCGGGAACCGGTCGCGGATAGCCCGGTCAATCACGTCGGGAATACCAGTAACCACGTGCTTTTGAAGCAAGTCTTTGGCCACAGTATGGGCACGCTCATCCATTGTCATTGCCCCCTCGGACGTCCAGACATTAATCGAGCTTCGGCTGGCATGCGCTGGATAGACATATTCGGTCTTCATACATTTCAGCGTGTCCTCGGCCGCCAGATAGTGTCCGGGGCCCAGGACCGCGGATTTGATGGTTTCAATGCTCAGGGTTTCGTCTGTCACCTCGATGCCACGCAGCACGCGCTGCGCCATGCCCAACATGTCGTTGTCGATCACCAATGCCTCAAAGGAACAACCCATCAGACTGGCCATCATTCCGGCGCTTTCCAAAACCCTGTTGGCCCCGGCCAGCCCTGCTACCACCGCCGATATTCCCTTTTCATAGCCCATTTGCGCATCCGGCATCTTGGCGTCGGACATGGAGGCCGCCACCGTGGTGGGCAGGTCGTAAAACCGCCCCAACTGGGCCACTGCCGCCATAGATACCGCGACCTCACCCGACCCGCCGGAAAAGCCACCTGTTCTGAGGTCGACCGCAAACGGCCAAAGGGCAAAGGACATCGGGCAACCGGGATTGATAATGTTGACGATCGCCAAACAGGCCAACCCCTCGGCCAGCACCTGCACCAATGCCCCTGCCAGAAACGCCGGTGCCGTGGCCCCGGATTGCGGCGCGATGGCGATGTCATTGATCAGACCCAGACGGCTGGTTTCCACCAACACATCCAGATTGTCCTGCGCAAACCTGAGGGGCGAAACAATCGGGCATCCCCCGAAACTGACAAAGGGCCGGTCACGGAATTTTTTCTCGCTGCCCGCAACCATCGAATAGATTTCCATCGCCGCCGGGATCGATTTGACGCTGTTGAACGTGTGTTCCACAGGTTTTCGCGTGCCCGCCAACACGGCGTAGACAACGTTGATATCATGCTCAAACAGGTCTTCGATTTCAGTTGGCACCACGGTTTGACCAAACTGATGAATATTGGGCAAGGCATCCACCAGCCGTGCCATATCATATAAATCCTTCAGGGTCGAAGGACGGTACGCGCGCTTTTCAAAATCCAGCATCGACACCGCTTCACCCGAGGTGCTGTAATAGACCCGGTTGCCGCCGACATGCAGGTCGGCATGCGCCGGATCGCGGCTATAGATGACATATTCCCGGGCCGCTTTTGCCAGCAGGTCTTCGATCAAGGCGCGCGGAAAGCTCAGCCGGCCAAAGGGGTTGATGAAAGCACCCTTCGCACAGGCGAATTCAATCACTTCGTCGGTGGCATCAGCGATGCCAACATCTTCCAAAATTTCCAAAGCTGCACGGTGGATTCGCAGGACTTCGGCCTGGCTCATTGGGTTATAACAGCCACCTTCAAGTCCGCCCCATACGGCGCGGCGGCCTTGGTCCGGCAGGACCTTGCCCTGATCAAACCGCGCGGCCCGGCCACCGTTGCGCATCCCTCGTTTTGCGGTGCTTTTTGCAGAGGAGGTGGCTTTCGCATCTGAATCTGCCATTATCTGGCTTCCCTTTACTACGCTTATCCCGTGGTCCGGCCATTCGGCTTGGTCTGACACTGCAGGACAGTTTCTTGGCTGACGTCTGGCCACACGCGTTAATGATGGCCCCCAACCCTTCGGAGAGGACGCGAAACCTGCAAATACATCTCAAGGCGTTTTCGTCTGACGCGCGGGGACGACCCGTTCGCGCAAAGCGGGCGCAGGGTCGGCGTTGCCCAGTTCGCGCGCCACCCGGTGACCGGCATAGACGGCGGCGGCGATGATGGATGGCTGGTGACAATCACCGATCGTAGACACCCTGGTTTCGTCACAGCCCAGATTCAGCAAGTCACGATGCAGCCCGTTATTCGGTTCGCGGGACGTCACCAGCACCAGCGCGTCAGCCGCAATTTCTGTTTCATGGTCCGTATAAATGCAGCAAGCCCGCACCTTTTCGCCGTCAAATCCAGCCACAGCTTTGCTGAGCACCAGTTCAACACCAAGTTCGATCAGCCGCGCCTGACTGCTGAATTGTTCCTGCGTGTTTTCGCCCCATGAACATACACTGGCTGCCGTGCAGACATAGGTGACTTCGGCGCCGGCTTTGACGAGCGCCTCGGCAAGGACGGGTGCCATATAGTAGTGGTCGTCGTCAAAAATCACGACACGCCCCCGGGGGAGGCGCCCGTCCATGATGTCGTCGGGCGTGTACACCGCCGCATGCGTAAAGGATTTGACCGGCGCGCTGTGCCAGCGGCCCGTGCCGTCAGCGCGCCATTTCGCACCCGTGGCAAGGATAATCTGGTCGGCCCCATAATCCATGATGTCCCTGGCCGTCATAAGGCTGCTCAGATACAGCGATACGTTTTCAAGCGCCGAAATCTGCCCCATCCGATAGTCACGCACACGGACCCATTCCGCCAGTCCGGGAAGTTTGCTTTCGCGGGTTACGCGTCCGCCTGCGTGGTTCTGTGCGTCAACCACGGCCACATCAAAACCGCGCTTGCCAAGGATGTGGGCGGCCTCCAGACCGGCCGGACCTGCCCCCACGACCAGAACACTGCCCTCGCCATCTTTTTTGACATTCTCCGGGTGCCAGCCACGACGCCATTCTTCGCCCATCGTAGGGTTTTGCGTGCAGCGCAGCGGGGCGCTCATGTTGTCATGGGCATAGCAAATATTGCAGCCTATACATTCACGAATGTCCTCAAGTCGCCCTTCCCGAATTTTTGTCGGCAAGAATGGATCGGCAATCGACGGACGGGCGGCGCCAATGAAATCGGTAATGCCATTCTTGATTTGCGACACCATCGTATCCGGCGACGTGAACCGCCCAACCGTGACCACCGGTTTGCCCGTGAGACTGCGGACATAGCTCATGTATTTTTCCAAGCCCCCTTCGCTCCCGAACCTGGAGGTGGCCATTTCCTCTTCGTAATCCGAGATCACCATGTCCCAGAGGTCAGGCATCTGGCCGAGCATTTCGATCATATCATGGGCTTCGGTTTCATCGAGATGATCCTTGCCGTGCCCGTTGGCGGACATCCTGACGGCGACCGCGCATGTGTCGCCCACCGCGTCGCGGGTTTCCTCGATCAATTCCCGCACCAGACGCACGCGGTTTTCCAGATTTCCGCCATATTCATCGCTCCGCCCATTCAGGCTGCGTGAAAGGAATTCGTGCAAAAGGTAACCATGCGTCGGGTAGACATAGATGATGTCGAAACCGGCGGCCTTGGCACGCTGCGCGGCATCACGATGCCATTTGCGCAGGTTTCTGATATCAGCCTTGTCCATTGGGTGGGACTGGATCGGACCATCATGGCTTGGCATCGACCGAACGCCCAGGGTTGGCTCACGCGAAAGCAAATTGGCGGCACTGCTGCCGCCATGCCACAACTCAAGACCAGCGATGGCGCCATGCGCATGGATGCTGTCTGCGGTATGGCCCATCGCGCGGATATCGTCGTCGTCCCAGAGCGATGCGAAGTGAAAGCCGCCGGCGTCGGAACTGGGATGGATCGAGCAATACTCGGTACAAACGACGCCCCAACCACCTTCAGCCTTCATCCCCCGCATCGCAGCCAGGGTATGGGGACGCGCATATCCCATGCCGGTACAGTGCGGCACCTGATAGAAACGGTTGGGCGCAGTGACCGGGCCAATTCGCATGGGTTCGAATAGCAGTCTGTAACGGTTGTCTTGCTGCAACTGTACTCTCCCGCTTGTTCCCGGCTTTTACTAGACCTTAGGAGCAGTACTGTGCTATGGACTGACCAGTCAGTCAATGGGGGCACGTTATGCGCAGAGCGGCAGCAAGGAAACGCTTGGCAGATTCACAAGCGCCGGTTGCGGATCCAGGTCTTCATGCCGGCCCGACCGCCGCTTATGCCGGAATCACAACCGCCGCCGTTGACAGGATCATCGCCGCTGCCAAGCAGTTGTTATCCGAAACCGGTGTCGTGTTTTCCCCCGGAACAGAGGCCGACGCGTTGTTGACGGCCGCCGGCTGCCAGATAGTCGGTGATGGTATCGTGCGCATGCCGGTTGACGTGATTGATCGCGCGTTAGCGCGCAGCGCAAAGTCCTGCACCCTCTGGAACCGCAACGGAACCAAGGCCATCAAGATTGACGACAAGCATACCTGGTTTTTTCCCGGCATGACAAACATCGCAATCTTTGACCTCGAAACCGGGGAACCGCGACCAAGCAACCGCGCAGATCTGGCGATGATCACGCGCTTGGCGGACGGCCTGCCCAATATTGATGGGGTGTGTATATCGTGCAAAGACGTGTCGCGCATCGATCAGTATGGTGAAATAGATGAATTCGTCTGCATGATCGAGAACACCACCAAGCCGCTTGAATATCTTTGTGAACACGCCTCCTCACTCAAGGCGGTCATCGACATTTCGGCCGCGCTGCGTCACGGCCACGCGAATCTCAGGGCCAAACCCTATTTCCTGCAAATCATCACGCCGCTGCCCCTGAAGTTCGCCGATACGCACATCGAGCAGATCATCATGGCCGCAAGGGCCGGCATTCCGGTGAGTGTGGGCACACTGCCCATAGGCGGGGCATCGACACCGATCACGCTAGCCGGCGGCATCGCCCATAGCCTTGCTACCGATTTCGCCGCAATGGTCCTAGCCCAGCAGGCATCGCCAGGGGCTTTTTGCATCGGCAGCTCCGATGTTTGCTTTATGGAGCCGGCAAGCGGGGCGATCGGAAGTTTCTCGCAAACGTCAATCGCCGATCTGGCCATGTGCCAGATCCGGCGGTCGATGGGTATTCCTTCGCTGACCGGCATCGCCGGCGCAACCAATGCGCGGCGGTTCAATCAGGACGCAGTTTGGGAACTCTCTTCGAATATGATGCAGACCTTTTACAGTCGGCCCGCAACCTGCGATTACCTTGGATCACTGGATCAAGGTTTGACCTATTCGGCGCACGCCCTGCTGTTTTGCGACGATGTTGCGGGGCTGCTGCGCCGGATGTGGGAAGGCTTTGAAGTTAACGATGACCAACTGGCATTAGGTCTGGCCAACGAGCTGGGACCGGCCGGAAACTTTCTCGGGCAAAAACACACCGCTGAAAACTGCCGTTCGCAGGTCTGGAATTCTCGTTATTTCGGTGCGAACATGCCACGTTCAAACTCCGGCGCCACAGACGCCAGCCTTTTCGAACGGATTGATCAGGACCTGAAACAACGGCTAAAAGCCCCCCCAGCCGCAGACCTGCCGCAAGAGATCGTGAACCAGATCAACGCGATACTGTCCGAGTATGAAGGTGTCAACTAGGACCAGAGGCTCTCAGGCCCAAATGGGTCAGTCCCGGTTTTTCGGCATTGGCAGTCTGTGAACCGGTGCGGAAATCGCGCCACGCAGCGAAATCGGCAACCGAACAAGCATCATCACCGTCAGGCGGATGATCTCCGGAGACGTTTTGACGTAACGGAATGGGCTGCGTTTTGTCATCCGATGCCGTCAGGAGGGGGCATCCACGCCATCAACAGAGCCGCACGCTGGTCGACCGGGCCCGAGCGGAGGCGCTGGTGTTCCGGTTGGCCCGACAGGAACGCGATACTTGGGTCACTTGGCCCAACAGAGTGGCAGCGCTGATGGCGGCGGAAGTGGCCTTGGGAGTGGAGAAGCAAACCAGAACGCCTGAGATCAGCGAGGGCGTCGAGGTGCTGTTTGGCATGGGCTTCGAACACCCTTTGCAGGATCACGGCCTCGATGATCACAGGCGTTCTGGTTTGCTTCGTAAGCGTTCGCTGCGGATCACTGACGGCTTAGATTGACGGCTTGAAGTTCCACGGCAGCAGGTCGTCGAGGCGGCTTTGTGGATGACCGTTGGCGATGGCAGTCAGGGTCACCTTGAGATAGGCGAAAGGCTCGATGCCGTTGATCTTGCAGGTTTCGATCAGCGAAGCGATGCGGCCCCAGGCGATGCCGCCTTCGTCATGGCCCGCGAACAGGGCATTCTTGCGATTGAGGGCGATGGTGGGGCGGATCAGGTTTTCGACCCTGTTGTTGTCGATCTCGACGCGACCGTCGGTCAGGAAGGTTTGCAGCCCATCCCAGTGATTGTGGATGTAGGTGAGCTTTTCGCCCAGCCGGGATTTGACGGAGATCTTGCGGCGATGTGCTTGAAGCCAATCGCCGAAGGCTGCCACCAGCGGCGCGGTGCGGGCTTGGCGGGCAGAGAGGCGCTGGCCGGGTGAGATACCACGGCTGTCGGCCTCGACGGCGTAGAACTCGGCGATGCGGCGCAGGCCTTCTGCCGCGATCTCTGATCCGTCGCGGTCGAAGACTTCCTTGAGTTTGCGACGCGCATGCGCCCAGCAGTGGGCCACGCGCACAGGTTTGCCACCCCTGCGCGAGGGTTTGGTCAGCCGATTGTAGCCAGTGTAGCCGTCCACCTGCAGGATGCCATCGAAGCCGGTCAGGAAGGTTTCGGCATTCTCGCCCGCGCGGCCGGGGGCGTAGAAGTAGACCACGCCGGGT
Organism: uncultured Rhodobacterales bacterium; assembly: GCA_903917595.1. Taxonomy (GTDB): domain Bacteria; phylum Pseudomonadota; class Alphaproteobacteria; order Rhodobacterales; family Rhodobacteraceae; genus Tabrizicola; species Tabrizicola rara. Next base: position 3,494 of record CAIXBE010000541.1, on the reverse strand, counting down.
GGGTCATCGCCGCCCCACGGTCGGTCATCGCGGGCGAGTGCCCAGAGATATCCGGTCTTCGTCGTCCCGCGCCCCGGGCCCAGCACGGGGGCAGTGGTTTCATCCATGAACAGCTTGCCAGATCGTTTCGGATGCTCGGCCAGCCGGTCGACGACGGGCTTCAGGTGGAATGCGGCCTTGCCGACCCAATCCGCCAGAACAGCACGGTGCAGATCGAGGCCCGCCCGCGCCAGGATCTGGCTCTGCCGATACAACGGCAGATGGTCCGCGTATTTGCCGACCAAGATATGGGCGAGCGTCGCCTCGGTCGGCAGGCCGCCGATGATCAGGTGAGAAGGAGCCGGTGCCTGAGTGACGCCGTCGGTGCAGGTCCGGCAGGCATATTTCGGCCGCACGGTGACGATGACACGCAGCTGGGCGGGAACGATGTCCAGCCGTTCTGTGCGGTCTTCGCCGATCTTGTGCATGATGCCGCAGCCGCAAGGACAGATCAGGCTGGCGGGTTCGATGATCTCTTCGATCCGCGGAAGCGCGGCTGGCAGATTGCCGATGGTGCGCTTCGGCGCGGGTTTGGCCGCCCCATCGCCCGCTTTGGCGGCACGGGTTTCCTTCTCTGCCTCAACCTCGGCCAGGGCGATGGACAGGTCCTCGAACGCCAACTGCCGTTCATCTTCGGTCAGCTTTTCTGACCGCTTGCCATGCAGGGCGTGGTTCAATTCGGCGATCAAATGCTCTTGCCGCCGGGTGATTTCCGTCAGCGCCGCCACCGTTTCCATCAACGCCAGCACCGCCGCGCATTGCGCGGCTGGAATGGCGGAAAGGTCTATGATGGGTGCTGTCTGCATGGGTCAGAGCTATCATAAAACCCCTGCAAAAACACGCAAAAACAAGCGGTTGATTCACTCTGCCGCAGCTGGTGGGCGTGCCTCCAATGCCTTCACTTTGCGCCAGTCGAGCCCGGCAAACAGCGCCTCGAACTGGGCAAGGTTCAGCGCAATCACCCCGTCCTTGATCGCGGGCCAAGTGAAGGTCGCGTCCTCCAGCCGTTTGTAGGCCATCGCCAGACCAGTGCCATCCCAGTATAAGAGCTTCAGCCTGTCCGCCCGTCGAGACCGGAACACAAAGACCGTGCCCCCTCTCGGTGAATGCTCCGCATTCGCCTGCCGGGCAAAGGGTGATCGCCTTCCACGGCTTGGCGTTCTTGCGGGGCGGGATCACGGCATGGGCCCCGCGTTCGGCGATGGCGTCGTGGCACTTTCGCGTGTCGTAGGCCCCGTCGGCGGTGACGCTTGCGATCTCCTGATCGGGAGGGATCTGGCTGAGCAACTCCGGCAACATGGGCGCGTCGCCTATGTCGCTGCTGGTGATCTCGACGGCCCTGATCTCCAGTGTTTGCTCGTCGATCCCGAGATGGACCTTGCGCCAGACGCGGCGCTTGGGACCGCCATGCTTGCGGGCGTTCCACTCGCCTTCTCCCTCCACCTTGATCCCCCTCGCCGGTTCGCTCGAACCGGTGGCGCTTACCGGCTCGATGTCGATCAAGAGATGCAGCGGACCCTGCGACCCCCGATGCGGAATGTTCACGGCAAGGGTCTTCTGGCGACGGCTGGGCGTGCTGAAGTCCGGCACATCCCAGTCCAGACCGATCAACCGCAGCAGGCTCTCGACAAACCCTGTCGTCTGCCGCAGGGCCATGCCGAAGAGCACCTTCATCGTCAGGCAGGCTTGGACGGCGGCGTCGGTGTAGACGGGCGGTCGCCCACGCTTGCCCGTCGGCTGCGCCGCCCACGCCATGTCAGAACCGAACCAGCCTTACGGCGATTGAAGACAATCGCCTACCGGCCAATGGATCGTCAGCGATCCGCGGCGCCAGCGCGCCTTGTTGTAGGCGGGCCAGTTGAGGGTCTTGTAGGTCGGTGTGTTCGGTCTGCTCATGACATCCAGCTATCACACTGGATTCACAAGATGAATCCCTGACAGGATTCGTGCAACAGAGCCACCCGATCCGCAGATCACCATACCGGCCAGCAGCTTCTGACATGGCTGCACTCAAAGGCCTGACAGAAGTTCGCAATCGATCACATACGCAAAAGGGAAGAAGGCTCTTGCACCATGGGCGGCAACCACAGAAATTTGTTGTCGGCGATCCGGTAGGCCTGGCGCTCGGCTTCGTCGAGGCGGCCGAGCCGGATCACAGGCACGTCGGTCAGCCCCAGCATGATGGCGGCCAACACCCGGCCGTGCCCGGCGATCAACTCGCCATCGTCGGCCACCAAGCAGGGCACTGTCCAACCGAAATTCGCCATGCTGGCTGCGATCTTCGCGACCTGGTCCGTGCCGTGGATATTGGCGTTGCGGGCATAGGGGCGCAGCCGGTCGAGAGGCCAAGTCTCGATCGGGCTCGGCGCAAAGACCAGGTCCATGGGGTGGCTTTCATGTGGGCAGAGCGGGCAAGCCGATGCACGCTGGGCGATGCCAGCGGCAGGATCGGGATCTGCGATGTCGGGAAATGAGAAACGCTCGCGAGGGGGTTCCTCCGGGCGCAATTCTTCGATGATCAAGGGGTAGGTCAAGGGGGGCAGCTTTGTCAAACGAAAAATGCACTTAGATTCAAGGTGTTCGAGAGACTGCGACTCCGTGTCTATTGAGAGTTTGTCAGACCCGTGTTCGGATCAAATAAACATTGATCGAGACCAGCCATGCCTTCACGCGACCATCTGCCCTTGGTCTATTCCTGCTCCGGCTGTTCCAGTGCCGCGCAGATGGCCAACCATCTGGCGATTTCACTGGACCGGCGCGGGTTGGCCGAGATGTCCTGCATTGCCGGTGTCGGTGGTGATGTGCCCAAGCTGGTGCGCCTTGCCAAATCCGGGCGCCGCATCATCGGCATCGACGGTTGTGCCCTGGCCTGCGTTCGCGGCTGCCTCGCCCGCCACGGTGTCGAGCCATCGGACTATCATCTGCTGTCCGACCATGGTGTCAGGAAACGCTATCAGATGGATTTCGACCTCGAGGAGGCCGAACGTGTGTTGACCGATATGGCCGCAGCCCTTGCCGCTGAGGTGGCGGCGCAGGCCTGAGCCGCCCCGCTTCCCCCCAAGCGTTGATGTTGCAGAAAGGTAAGGGCGGGCTGGCTTCCGCGCGCTGGTCAACGTGGCTTCCGGCAGGGGTGATGGCTTCCGCAAACTGGATTCCCTGGCTTCCGCAAAAGAATCCAGCACGCCAAGATCGTGATTTGGTAAGGCATTGATATAACAACACTTGTTCTGCTGGCTTCCACCAAGTGGCTTCCGCCTGGATTCCCCGGTGAAACTGCCTGTCGCTAGCGAAACGCCGCGCTGCGCCCCCCCGCATACGTTCGGGGCCGGGGAGGAACCATGCCGGGGGGGGCTTTAGATATGCACGAACGCTCACTTGATAGCCGCAATCGGCAATCGGAGTAAGGAACACAAGCAATCTGCAGTCACTCAACCACGGTCAGAGAACGGGCTGTC
>CAIXBE010000540.1 GCA_903917595.1 uncultured Rhodobacterales bacterium | reverse complement strand
CGTAGATCGGGATGCCCAACTGCTCATAGGTGCGGATCGCGGCATAGTTTTCGCCCCGCCGCCACCAGTTGGCCATTGCCGTGATGATCGCGCCGTAAGGCGTCATGACCGAACTGTCGCGGGCGTAGACCTGCATCGGCAGCTCGGGTTCGGGTTTGTGGATGTGCACCTTGACCCCGAAATGTTCATAGGCAGAAACCAGTTCGGCATGCTGGGCCTGGCCGACCTGAATGTTGCACGGCTCTTCCCGCAGGAATTTGCGCGACAGCGAAGAGGTGGACAAATGCCTCAGATGCGCGGGGCTGCCCAGAAGCACGTCGGTCAAGGGGTCGGTTTCATTGCGAAAACCCCAGCCTTCCAGCATCTTGGTGTCGCCTTTCAGGTTGCGGCGCTGCAGGCTGAAGGGTTCGGAACCGTGACGATAGGTTTGCATCCTGGGTCTCTCCTGTTTCAGGCGCCGGGCATGGTGGAAGGGATCCACCAATCTTGCCCGCGCGGGGTTGTGATGTATTCGGGCCAGCGGAAATGGATCGGCGGGGGATAGTCGCACAGCGGCGGCGTCCAGTTCGCACCACCGATGCCGCCGCCAGTGCGTTGGACGAATTCCGCCATCGCCGCATCGCGCGACGGCTTGTCCTCCAGCAGCCGCAAGGCGGACAGAGCAAGGATCTTGGCCGCCGTCTGCACCATCGGGTCGATGGTCGCCGGGATGCCGCCCAGCGCGTTCATCACCCAGGCCGGATAGGCCGCGCCTGCGGGTGCCTTCAGCGCCGGCCGGGCGACATAGAAACGGGCGGTCGGGGCGTGCCAGGTCATGTCGGTATAGTCATCGGAGGTCGAGTTCAGCTGCGACGGCGGCAGGTCGCGGCGCAGGATCGCCTCGGCGGCCTCGGGATCGATCAGGCGAGACATCTCGTCGATGAAAGGCTCGGCCATCGGGTCAATGCCAAGATTGGCCTGGATTTCCCGCGCGACCTCTTTAGCCGCCTCATCCCAGACCGGCGCCCCGACAGCTTGCATCGCGTCCCAGACCGTGCGGGCGATGGCGTGGTTGGCCAGCCCGTGACGCGACTTGCAGACCCAATGGCGCTCCCAGCGGCAGCCGGTCATCGCGGCAGCGGCAGCGGCGTTGCGGTCCAGAACTGCGGTGACCTGATCGGCCATCGCGATCGTCGGCACCCGGATCATGTATTGCACTTCGGCCAGCCCGGCGGGCAGGTTGTCGGCGGTGGCCTGCCCCGCCGTCAGGATGGCTTCCGAGATCGACCAGCCGCCCTGATGCGGCAGCATCGCATCGCGCAGGGACTTCGACGCCTGATACATCAGCGTCAGTGCATCATTGGCCCCCGGTGCGCGCACCGCCGAATGCGACTGCGGGATGGGAGCGCCGTCATGCAACCCCCAGGCCTCGGGCTGATCGCAGAGAAAGCGGTAGACCATCGCATAGGCCGCGCCGCAATGCGTGTCCCAGCGCACCGTGTTGCACATCGGCAGCATGTAGAAAGGGTGGAACGACAGGATCGCGGCCAGCCCGTCATAATACCCCGCTGCGGCATGGATCGGCTTGGACCCACGCACCTTTTCGGCCGGCTCGCCGGTAAAGCGCAGACCGCCGGGGATGTTATGGGCAATCATCGCCGCCTTGATCGCCAACAGCGCGCCCAGTCCCGCTATGCCGAGGCCCGAATGCGGATCGGTATGCCCGCCCGCCTGATACCCGAGCCCCGCACGGGGGTCGCGCCTTGTGCCGGCGGCCTGACAATTCCCCGGCACCGCATCGTATTCGGCGTAAAGCCCGATCACCGGGCCCTCCCCATTGCGCCAGTCGGCACAAAAGGCGGTGGGCATCCCGGCGGACCCTTGCTCGACCGTGAACCCCTCGGCCCGCAGTCGTTCCACATACCACGCCGCCGAGCGATACTCGCGCCATGCCGTCTCGCCATAGCCAAAGATCGTCGCCGTCCAATCCGATAGATCGCGGGCGCGCGCTGCAAGGTCGGCAAGGGCGAACTGTTGGGCTGTGCTTTGCGGCATGAAACCTCCGTGCTCCAAGCCTATACGAGCGGCAATTGGCGCTGGAAGTGAAACCTTTTTCAGCGATCGACAAATCAGATTCACCTAACACTTGCCGGGGGCCGGTTGCCGCATCTAGTCTTGGCGCAAGGAAGGTCGGTTCGGGATGCGGGTTCCATCAACGCAGGCGCTTCGGGCGCTGGAGAGTTTTTCTCGCCATGGCACGGTCTGGCAGGCCGCGGACGAGATGAACCTCACGCGTTCGGCGATCAGCCACCAATTGCGGATGCTGGAAAGAGATCTGGATTTCCGACTGTTTGACCGGGTCGGAACAAGAATCGAACTGACTGCGCAGGGCCGGGCTTATGCGGCTGACATCCGGCAGGCCCTGCTGGCAATCTCGGGTTCGGCCACCCGCAATGCTGGGCGCGGGATCGCGGGCGCGCTGACTGTCAGCTGTGCGCCTGGCTTTGCCTCAGGTTGGTTGTGCAGCAAGATCGGGCGGTTTGCCGCGACATTTCCCGATGTGGCCCTTTCCATCGTCACACCGCGGCGTCTGGGCGATGTGGTCAATCCGGATGTTGATATCTTCATCACCTTCGGCACAGGGGATTTGCCGGAAATGAAGGTGGAGCACCTGTTGGACGTGGTGTCGACCCCGGTATGCTCTCCGGCCATGGTAAACCGTCTGGGCGGGATGCCCGACCCGATCGATGTGCTCCGGCTGGGCCTGTTGCACCTGACCGACGCCGAAGACTGGTCAGTCTGGTTCCGGTTGGTCGGCATTCCCGAACGCATGGCGCAAAGTGGTGTCACCTTTTCGGACATGCATCTGGTCTATTCGGCTGCCCTAGCCGGTCAGGGTATTGCGATGGGCGACATCGTTCTGTGCGAGGAGGCCCTCATCGAGGGCCGCCTTGTGCGTCCGTTCGAACCGGTGGTGCGGCTGGCACGGGCCTATCATCTTGCCGTGCCCGATACCCGACGCGACAACCCGGTTGTTGATGCTTTTTCGGCATGGGTGCGGGCCGAGCGCGGCCAGAGCCCGACGCTTTCTCCGGTTTGACAAATTCCGTTTGCCGATAGGGTGAAAGACTATCGTTTGACGGCCTTGCCGCGCGCGCGCCAGAACTGCTTGGGTGGAGGGACATTGGGTGAGAAAGGCCAAAGCAGCTGAAATTGGCGCCGAACACGTCGGAAAGTCCTTCGGCTCTTTCGCGGCCCTGACGGATGTCAGCCTCACCATCGGACGGGGCGAGTTTCTGACGCTGCTTGGCCCGTCCGGTTCAGGCAAGACCACCTTCCTGATGATCCTTGCCGGATTCGAGGCCGCCACACTCGGTCGGCTGACGCTGGACGGCGCCGACATGACCCTGACCCCGGCCGAAGCGCGGGCCTTTGGCATGGTGTTTCAGGGCTATGCCCTGTTTCCGCACATGACGGTGGAAGAAAACATCGCCTTTCCGTTGAAGGTGCAACGCCGCGCCGCTTCCGACATCAAGCGCCGCGTGGCCGAGATGATCGAGATGGTGGGTCTGGGCGGTCATGGCCACAAACGCCCTTCGGCCCTGTCAGGTGGTCAGCAACAGCGTGTCGCTCTGGCACGCGCGCTGGCCTACGATCCGCCGGTGCTGTTGCTGGACGAACCCTTTTCGGCGCTGGACAAGAACCTGCGCGGCCAGATGCAGGACGAGGTGCGCCGCCTGCACCGCGATCTTGGCACCACATTCGTCTTCGTGACCCATGACCAATCCGAGGCCTTGGCCCTGTCCAGCCGGGTCGCGATCTTTGACCATGGCAAGCTGCAGCAGATCGCCCCGCCGAAAGAGGTTTACGAACGCCCCGCGAACCGCTTTGTGGCCGAATTTCTGTGCAGCATCAACATCTTGCCCCTTGGCGGCATCAGCACGGATGCGCATGGGTCCAAAGCGCAATTCGAGGGCCAGACCCTGCGGATGGCAGCAAACCTTGGCGCAGCGACCCCCAATTTCGCGCTGCGCCCGGAATACATGACGCTGCACACTTCCGCACCCCAAGACGGAAATGCGGTGCAGGCGGCGCTGGTCGATCTGACCTATCTGGGGGCTGAAAGCCAGCTTTCGCTGATGACACCGGGCGGCGTGTCGCTGACGCTGTCGCACCCGACTGCAAGCCTGCCCGAAGATCTGACCCCCGGCACCGCCCTTTGGGTTGGCTGGAGCCCGGAACGCGGAATTTTTCTTTGAAGAAGACCCGGAATGCTCCGGGGCGAATACTGTAACCACCAAGGGAGACTGTCCATGAACAAACACTTCGAAGCGGATCAGCTCGAAATTCTTGCTGACAAGGCCCGCAACGGCGCGATTTCGCGCCGCCGCTTTACCCAACTTGCCGTCGCGCTGATGGGTACCGCCGCCGTCGGTCTGCGCGGCACGCCGGTTCTGGCGCAATCGGGCGAACTGGTTTTCGTCAACTGGGGCGGCGATGCGATGACCGCCTATGACACCGCCTATGGCGCGCCCTTCCTCGCGGAATCCGGCATTACCGTGAAACAGGACGGCTCGGGCCCCAGCGAAGGGGCGATCCAGGCCCAGTTCGAAAGTGGCAAACCGTCCTGGGACATCGTCGATGCCGACCCGTTCTCGGCTCAGGCCCTGGGCAAGAAAGGCATGATGGAGCCGATCGACTATGCCGTGGTCGACAAGACCAAGACCCGCGAAGGCTTTGGCTGGGAGTTCGCCGCGTCCAGCTATTTCTACAGCTACATCATCGCCTATGACGCCAAGAAATACGGCGACACCCCGCCGACCTCGATGGCCGATTTCTTTGATGTCGAGAAATTCCCCGGCAAGCGCGGCATGTACAAATGGGGCGCCGGCATGTGGGAGGCCTTGTTGATGGGCGACGGCGTTGCCTCGGCGGACCTTTACCCGCTGGACATCGAGCGGGCGCACAAGAAGCTTGAGGCCTTCAAGGACAATGTCGCGGGCTATTGGGGCGGCGGGGCGGAAAGCCAGTCGATGCTGATGAACGGCGATGCCTCGATGGTGCTGGTCTGGTCGACGCGCGCCAAATTGCTGGAAAAGGACTCGGGCGGCGACATCAGCTTTATCTGGGATCAGGGGCTGATCGCGCCGGGTTCGATGGCGGTCATCAAGGGCAACCCCGGCGGGGCCGAGGCTGCGATGAAGTTCATCGCCTCAGCCCAAGACCCGGCCCGTCAGTTGGTGATGTTCAACCTCTTGGCACAAGGCCCGGCGAACCCGGCGACCGATGCCCTGCTCCCGGCCGAGGACGCACGCTACAATCCGGTCGATCCAGGCAATGCTGCCAAGCAGATTCCGCTTAACATGGAATGGTATGAAACCAACTATGGCCCGGCGCTGGACGCCTATCTGGCGATCATCTCGGCCTGATTCCAGGCGCCCTCCGGCAGCGTGCCGGGGGGCGGACCCCATCTGAAAGCCCGGCGCCATGTCCCTGTTGTCCCGCCCTGCCTTGCTGCTTTTGCCCCTGCTGGGTTTTATGGTGCTGGCCTATCTGGTGCCGTTTCTGGGCGTGGCCGCGTGGAGCGTAACCCTGCCTGAACCGGGGCTGACGCAATATCAGACCGCGCTGACCGATCCCCTGGTGCAGGCGGTGTTCCTGCGAACCTTCCGCATCTGTCTGATCGTCACCGCCGTGACGATCTGCGCCTCTTACATGATCACACTCCTTTGGGTGCGCGGCAGCCGGATGCAGCGGCTGGTGATCGAATTGTGCATCTTGATCCCGTTCTGGATTTCCGTGCTGACACGGGCCTTTGGCTGGCTGGCACTGTTGTCGAACAAAGGGATTCTCAACACCTGGGCGCAGAATCTGGGTTTTCTGACCGAACCGCTGACCCTTGTGCGCAACGAATTCGGCGTGGTGGTCGGCATGGTGCATTTCCTGATCCCCTTTGCCGCCTTTCCACTCGCATCCGCCATGCGCAACGTTGATGAGCGTGTCCTGCTGGCCGCGCGTGGCATGGGCGCAAGCCGGGCGCGCGTCTTTGCCCAGGTCTTCGTGCCGATGACTGCGCCCGGCATTCTGGGCGCGGCACTGGTGGTGTTCGTCTTTGCCCTTGGCTTCTTTGTCACTCCAGCACTTCTCGGTGGTGGCCGGTCGGTCATGGCGGCCGAACTGATCTATCTGCGCATCTTCCAAAGCCCGAACTGGGGACTTGGCGCGGCTATTTCGGTGATCCTGATGATCGCCGTTGGCGGCCTTCTGGCCCTTTTGATGCGGCAAGCCCGCCCGGCAGGTGCGCGATGATCACCCGCCCCGGACCGCTTGCCATCTGCGTCGCGGCCCTTGTCGCGGTGTTCCTGCTGATGCCTTTGGTCGCGGTGATCCCGGTCTCGTTCACCCCCAACCGCTATCTGTCGATGCCCGATGGCGAATGGTCGTGGCGGCACTATCAGGCGCTGATCGACAACCCGGCCTGGGCAAAGGGGCTGGGCCTGTCCATCGGCATTGGCGTGGTCAGCGCGGTTCTGGCAACCAGCCTTGCGCTGGCCTTCAGCCTTGGCATCTGGATCCTGCAGCCGCGTTTTACCGGCCTGTTGTTGGGTATTGCCTTGCTGCCAATGGTCGCCCCGCCGGTGGTCTCGGCACTGACCCTTTACTTCTTCTTGATCACTCTCAGCAAATTCAACGACTTCATCGCCTATGACACCTGGGCGGGCGTTGCTCTTGCCCACTCGGTGATGATCGCGCCCTATGCGGTCGTGCTGATCACCGTGGCCCTGACGCAGGTTGACCGCCGCATCGACCTTGCAGCACGGGGGATGGGCGCGACCCTCGGCCGCCGCATCCGTCAGATCATCCTGCCCAGCATCCGCTTTGGCGTGCTGTCGGCGCTTCTGCTGACCTTTGTCTTGTCATGGGAAGAAATCGGCGTCACCCTGTTCATCACCTCGGTCGATGCAGTCACCCTGCCGCGCCTGATGTGGATGGGCTTGCGCGACAACATCGACCCGGCCATTGCGGCGATTTCGGTGCTGCTGATCTGCATCGTGGTGATCGTCATTCTGGGCAAGACCCTGTGGCTGGGCAGCAGCGAAGCAAAGGCAAAATGACCGCAAATACCCAGCCTCAAAGCACCGGCGTCTATCTGACCCGGCTGTTGAAAACCTATGACGTCGAGGTGATCTTCGGCATCCCCGGCGTCCATACGGTCGAGCTTTATCGCGGGCTTGATGGCAGTGGGCTGCGCCATGTCACCCCCCGCCACGAACAGGGTGCCGGCTTCATGGCCGACGGCTATGCGCGGGCTTCGGGCAAGCCGGGGGTGTGTTTCATCATCTCCGGCCCCGGCATGACCAATATCGTCACCGCGATGGGACAGGCCTACGGTGACAGCATCCCGATGCTGGTGATCTCGACCGTCAACGCTCATGGCCGCATGGGTTCGGGCGAGGGTTGGCTGCATGAGATGCCGAACCAAAGCGCGATGGTCGCCGGGGTTTCGGCCTTCAGCCGCACGGTGAACCGACCCGAAGAACTGGCCCCCGCGCTGGCGCAGGCCTTTGCGATTTTCGACAGCGCCCGCCCGCGCCCGGTTCATATCGAACTGCCAATCAACGTCATGCTCGCGGATGCCTCGCATTTGCCGGTGCCGACCAATCCCCCACGCCTGCGCCAACCTGCGCCCGCGCCCGAGGGGATCGCGTCGGCAGCGGCGCTGCTGAATGAGGCCAAGACCCCGCTGATCCTTGCCGGTGGGGGGGCGGTGAAATCGGCCGCAAAGCTGAAGGAACTGGCCGAGGCGCTGGATGCCCCGGTGGTGATGACCACCAATGGGCGCGGCATTCTGCCACCTGACCATCCGTTGGGCGTCAGCCTGACGCCGTCCATGCCACAAACCCGGGCGTTGGTGGCGGCATCGGATGTCGTTCTGGCCCTGGGCACCGAACTCGGCCCGACGGATTATGACTTTTACGAAAATGGAGGTTTTGCCATTCCGGGCAAGTTGATCCGCGTCGATGTCGACCCGGCGCAGATCATGCGCAGCCATATGCCAAATCTGGGTCTGGTCGGCGATGTGACCGAGGCCGTGATGAAATTGGCCCCACTGGTCGCACCACGACCGCGCCGTTTGGGGGCCGAGCGTGCGCACATGGCGAATGGCGGAAGGGCAGACTTGCCCCGCGCTATGCTTGCAAACCTGGCCATTCTGGACTTGATCCGCCAGACCTTGCCTGATGCCCTGATCGTGGGCGATAGCACCCAGCTAGTCTATGCCGGAAACACCGCCTTCGCTGCCTCGGTTCCAGGAGGTTACTTCAATTCGGCCACGGGTTTCGGAACGCTTGGCTACGGGCTTCCGGCAGCCATCGGCGCCGCTCTTGGTGCCCCCCACCGGCCCGTTGTCACTTTGGTCGGGGATGGCGGGCTGCAGTTTACCTCAGCCGAACTGGCCAGCGCAGTTGAGGCGAAAACTCCTGTCATAATGATCTTGCATGACAATTCCGGCTATGGAGAGATCAAATCCTATATGCAGTCCCTAGGCATACCGCCCCTGGGAGTCGACATTCTGACGCCGGATCTGGCCGGTATCGCACGGGCCTGTGGCTGGCGAACGGATCGGCTTTATGCAGCCTAACAGATGGCATCAGAATTGCGAATAGCCCGTGTTCTGGGTCGACCCAGTTTGCTGGTTTTCAATGATCAGTTCAGGCAGGATTTCGACTAAGTCCTCCCCATCTTGACGTGCGAGGCATTGACGCCTGTCAAGCAAGGCTAGGGCCAAGAGCACAAGCTGTTTTTCGTCAAAGAGGGCACAGCCCAGGGCGGCTGGTTACAAGGCGGCTTCGGGCCATTCGCGCACCGCATGACTCGCGCCAAGCCAACTGCGACCAAGAACGGGCCGACCGTCTGCTATGGGCCGATCGCGTCGCACTGTTCCAGCAGGTTCAAGGGGCGGACTGATGTGTTTCGAGTTCGTTCACACCGAGGGTGACGCTTGGCCCTCTAGCCGCTTCCAAGGCCAAGTTCGTCTTGGTACATCACGTACCTTTCCACTCTCTGATCTTTTTCGCGAGGAGCCCCTCGCTTTGGATGATCATGTCCTTGACGTCGGAGGGTATCTTCCCTGCAAGGGCGAGGAGTCGATCAGGGTCCTCGCCAAGCTCTGCAGCGATCTTGCCGATAAGGGCCTCCGACGGCGGCGGAAAGATTTCGCGCTCGATCTTGGAAAGGTAGGAGGGCTCTACCCCGATGAGGCGGGCGAGACCGCGGAGCGTGCTGGCGCGAGCTTCACGGGTCTTTCGAATGTGAGGACCAAATTTCATACGTGTAATACACTCTACACAAACGCCTGCGTCAATGCGAGAATAGTGCGATCCCCTGCCCCGCAACCGATGAGTCCCCTTCCATGATGACCCAAGCTGCGATTTACGCCCGGTACTCGTCGGACCGCCAGAGTGACGCGTCGATCGAGGACCAGGCGCGGCTCTGCGAGGAGCGGGCTATCCGGGATGGCTTCGCTATCGTAGAGACCTACGCGGACCGAGCTGTTTCGGGCGCCTCGATGCTCCGCCCTGGATTGCAGGCTTTGATGGCCGACGCGTTGGCAGGCCGCTGTTGATTTTCACCCAGAACTGAGCCGGTTAGGCGCATAATTTTCACTGAGAACTGAGCCATGTGAACCTATCCCCGAAGCGGTGAGCGGCGGGGGCAACGGAGTGATCCACATGGGACTATTGAACATCATCCGACGGAT
>CAIXBE010000539.1 GCA_903917595.1 uncultured Rhodobacterales bacterium | reverse complement strand
TGGCGGAAGTGGAAAGTGACGTTCCAGCCGCGCAAAAAAAGGCATTTTCACGCTGTCGCGCAATGGAACAGGCAAGAGCAAGCTTCCTTGTCGGTCAGCCAAGTCCATTGGGAAGTCCGCCACGTCGGTAACTTCCCACCCGTTAAGATCGACCTTAATGCCGCGACCTTGGGCATCCATCAAGTTAACATAGACCACTGGCGCGTCCAATGTGCCGCCATTCCCAATACGAAAGCGAACACTGCGCGACGGCTTAGTGCTGGCCCTCGCTTGCAGAGTTTCAACGAGGTTTGTCCTTGCTGTCCCTACCAAATCCAAGCCTCGTTCTGCCAACCAGCCCAGCATGGGCCTGAAACCAGAAGACGATGAAAGGCAGAGCAATTTGCCATTCAGCCAAACCCATACCTTACCGATTTCGTCGCAGAAGGCATCAATCCCCTCAGCGGAGAGCATTTCGATTGCAGAAATGTGGGGAGGTTTCTTAGATGTTTTTTCCTCACCGGAACTAGCTTTAGACGCTGCCCGTGCTGCAGCTAACCGGTTCGCCTCCGCCAGCGCCTCGGCTATCGCGGCAGGCGTCAGCGCCCCCAGCAGGCGCAGTTCCTCGACCGCCAGCCAGCCTCCCCCGGTTGCAGCCTCCCCCGGCCCGTGAGCGTCCGCCGTGTACGCGGCAACCATCATGCCCCGGAAATCCGCCGTGCCAAACCCCACACACGAAGCATGGTTGCAGTGCATCAACCCCCCGCCCAAGAAGGCGAAGCCAGTTTCGGCCCGGACCGTGTGCGCCCCGATATTCGGACACAGCGCCGAAACAACCCCCGGACCAATCCCCTGCAAGTCCATCCCCAAGCGGATACCCAAGCCCATGATCGCGTCAGGCGACCCCAAGTCCGCAGACCGGACCAAAGCCCCACCCGCCAACAACTGCCCGCCAGTCAGGGCCGACTGAGCCGCTGCTCCGACAGGCGCACCCCGGTCCCGCCACGGACCCACGGGCGCAGGCCCACCGACCAGCGTCATGCCCACCAACTCGAAGTCCACCCGCCCCGGACGCCACGCCACCAAGCGCACCCCCGGCGGACGGCCAGTCGCAGCCCACTGACCCGCCTCCCGGTATTTCTGTTTCGAGTTCCAGCCACAGGGCAACCTGACATACCGACAGACGTCCATGACTGCATCAGTCAGACCGTCTTCGATCATCCAAGCCCGGATCAGGGCCAAGTCCGTCCACCGCGCCGGGTCCATGCCGTCGCCGTCCAAGGCCCACACAAACGTCCGGTTGCCCGGCGACGTCTCAATCTCCATCGTGGGCCGGGGACAGCCCCGCGCAAATCGCGTCTCCCACAACCCGGCGTCCACCTTCGTCCCGATGTCGTCCGCAATCAGAACCCGCTGCGCCACTGCGCCGCCCGCCGACCGCCGACCCTCGCCCACGCCCATCGGCGCAATCGACCAATACAGGTCCGCGTCGGTCGGCCCCGCACCGAACCAGCGGGCCATGCCCGCCACCCCACGGGTTCCGCCCCAATTCTCGGGCAGTGCCACGTCAGGCGCGGCCAAGTCCACGCCCCGGAAGCCCGCATACCACGGCGCACCCCCGGCCATGTCACCAGCCCCCAAGCCCAAACCCATCACGACCCGGACCAGACGGTCCACCCGGTCCCACGTATCCACGACCGGAAACCCGATCAGGTCCAACTCAATCTCTCCGAAGCCCACGGCTCCCGCTGAGTTCGACTTGAGAGCCGCTACTTCGGTTGCAGAACAGACCGTTTGATGCGCCGAGGGCGATGTGATATTTTCTAACTTGCTCAATATTTTAACTCCTCCAAGACCGTTTGCGCGGCGAGGCGCGGGCGGCCTTAGTTGTTTAGCGAAGGGGGTTGGGTCAGACGGCAACGTTCAGGATGGACGTGATCCACCCTTGAACCGCCTGTTCGGACCATGCGGAAGCCCGCG
>CAIXBE010000538.1 GCA_903917595.1 uncultured Rhodobacterales bacterium | reverse complement strand
GGCTGCGGACCCATGTTGCCGAACAGCGATCCCCGATGGTTGGCCAGCCCTTCAAGGTCGATGACCTGCACCCCAAGTCCGGGCAGCAGGTTCAGGATATCGGTCTTAGCCGACCCGGTATTGCCGTCCAGCACCACCACTGGCGACCGGACCGGCGTGTCATAGACCGCATGAACCACCAGCCCGCGCCAGGCCTTGTAGCCGCCCGACAAAAGTTCCACCCGCCAGCCGATCTGGGCAAGGATCGTGGCAAAGGACCCCGACCGCTGCCCGCCCCGCCAGCAATAGACCAAGGGCCGCCAGCCCCCCGGCTTGTCGGCCAGCGCGCCTTCCAGATGCAGCGCTGCATTGCGCGCCACCAGTGCCGCCCCCAGCTTGCGCGCGGTAAAGGGCGAGACCTTCTTGTAGATCGTGCCCACCCGTGCGCGTTCATCATCATCCAGAACCGGCAAAGAGATCGCGCCGGGCAGATGATCCTCGGCATATTCCGCAGGTGAGCGGACGTCGATGATGTCATCGAAGTCCTGCGCGGCCAGATCGGCAAGGGAAGTCAGGGTCAGTGCCATTGCGGGGCACCTTACCGGCCTTGGCGGAAAGGTGCCAGCCCGTGCGGCCCGGCGGAATTCCCCACTCGCCAGACCGCGCGGCGGGGTGCATCATTCCTCAATGCGCAGATTGATCCTGACCCTTGCCCTATTGACGCTTTCCGGCCCTGTCCTTGCTGGGGCCGTGCCGTCAAGCCTGACTGAAGCCGCACGCGGTCAGGTTGGCGTCACCGTCACCTATGACCCGGCCTATGTGGCGCTGGAGTTTCCCGGCGGTGACCTGCCGCGTGACCGGGGTGTCTGCACCGATGTCGTTGTCCGCGCCTTGCGCGATGCCTGGGGGATCGACCTGCAGCTTGCCATCAACCGTGACATGAAGGCGGCCTTTGCCGACTATCCCGCCAACTGGGGTCTTGCCACCACCGACCGCAACATCGACCACCGTCGGGTGCCGAACCTTGCCACGCTGTTCTCCCGGATCGGGGCTGCCTTGCCGCTGACTGACGAGCCTGCCCCCTACCTGCCCGGCGATATCGTCACCTGGACCCTGCCGGGCAACCTGCCGCATATCGGCATCCTGTCGGACCGACGGTCTGACGACGGCACGCCGCTTGTGCTGCACAACATCGGCGCGGGCACGCAGGAGGAGGATATCCTTTTCGCCTTTCCGATGACTGGCCATTTCCGTCTGTCGGTCGCGGCGGTCGACAGCCTGCGGACGCTTGTCCAATAGGCGGCCGGCAAAGTCTGCTCAACCTGCTGCAATTTGGCAAAAAAAGGCCCCCATGCGGGGGACGCACGGGGGCATGTCGGGATTGCCGGGCCGCCGAGGGGACAGTGGGCCGGGCCATGGGCGATGGGACAGATCGCATCTCCGAACACCCTGACGGTAGCCAGTCGGTGAATCGAACATGTGACAGGTTCCGTTGCCAGCTGCTGAAACCTGTGGATTACTTTCCCCGAGACCGGATCATTCCGGTGATTGCGTATACCTGTTCAAGAATCGGTCGGGCAATCGCATCGGCCCGGTCGGCCCCATCGGCAAGGATGCGGTCGATCTCGGCAGGGTCCGCCATCAGGCGATTCATCTCGCCGGTGATCGGCGACAGCCGGGCCACCGCAAGCTCGGCCAAGCGGGGCTTGAAGCTGCCGAACTGGGTATTTGCAAACTCGGCCACAACCTCGGCGACCGACTGGCCGGACAAAGCCGAATAGATGTTCACAAGGTTCTTCGCCTCGGGCCGGTCGCGCAACCCGTCCACAGTTTCGGGTAGCGGCTCGGTATCGGTCTTGGCCTTGCGGATCTTGGCGGCGATGGTGTCGGCATCATCGGTCAGGTTGATCCGGCTTTGATCCGAAGGGTCGGATTTCGACATCTTCTTGCTGCCGTCGCGCAGGGACATCACCCGGGTTGCGGCACCTTCGATCAAGGGTTCGACCACCGGGAAGAAATCCACGCCATAGTCGTTGTTGAACTTGATCGCGATGTCGCGGGTCAACTCCAGGTGCTGCTTTTGATCTTCGCCCACCGGAACCATGGTCGCGTGATACAAAAGAATGTCGGCGGCCATCAGGGCGGGATAGGCGAACAGACCCAGCGAGACATTCTCGCTGTTCTTGCCGGCCTTGTCCTTGAACTGGGTCATCCGACCCATCCAGCCCATCCGCGCGACGCAGTTGAAGATCCAACCAAGCTCGGCGTGGGCCCCGACCTGGGACTGGTTGAACAGGATCGACCGCGCAGGGTCGATTCCGGCGGCGATGAAGGCGGCGGCCCCCTCACGCGTTTGCTGGCGCAGCTTGGCGGGGTCCTGCCAGACGGTGATCGCATGCATGTCGACAAGGCAGTAGATCGTCTCGATCCCCTCGTCCTGCTTTTCCACAAAGCGTTTCAGCGCGCCAAGATAGTTGCCAAGCGTCAACCCGCCCGAAGGCTGGATGCCCGAGAAGATGCGGGGCTTGAAGGCTTTTGGCGTTTGGCCACCCATTTGATCGGGCGAAGCCGGAGAGGACATGGTTAGGCTCCGTCTGGATAATTGCTTGGAACCCGCGTAATCGAAGGGGAAGAACGCGTCAATCGGGCGCGGGCAGTCAGGGAAGGCCAGCGCACTTGGATCAGGACCACAATGCCCCGCCGCTGAACCCCTTGCCGCCGATCGTGTGGGTGCTGGCTTTGCCCATGATCGTGGCCGAACTTGCGATCCAGTTGCAGTCAGCGGGCCTTCTCGGCGCGGGACAGGCGCTGGGCTGGCGGCAGGCGTTGTTCCAGCGGGTGATGTTCCTGCCCGAAGTGCTGCACCAGCAATGGGAAACCGGCGGCCATCCGGTCGGGGAATTGCACCGGCTGGTCAGTTACCCGCTGGTCCACGGCAGCTTTACCGATGCGCTGTTTGCCGTCGTGCTGTTTCTGGCCCTTGGCAAAGCTGTAGGCGAGGTTCTGCGCTGGTGGGGCGTGGTCGTGGTGGTGATCGGAGCCACGGTCGCCGGGGCGCTGGCCTATGGGTTTTTGGTGCCCGGTCTCAAGACCCCGCTGGTCGGGGCCTATCCGGCGGTTTACGGCCTGATCGGGGCGTTCACCTGCCTGATCTTCATCAATCTGGCGCGGGTCGGGGCGAACAAATACCGCGCCTTCAGCCTGATCGGCCTGCTGTTGGTCGCGCAACTGGTGTTCGGGGTGCTGTTTGGCGGCAGTTGGACCTGGGTTGCTGAAATCACCGGCTTTGCGGCCGGGTTTGGATTGACCTTTGTCGTCAGTCCGGGCGGGTTTGAACGCCTGCGTGACCAGATCCGTCAGCGCTGACGCCGCAGAGCGCCGCGCAGTTCGGCCCAACTCATGCCGCCGATGGCGATGACGCTGCTAAAGTAGACCACCATGCCAGCCAGGACGATCCCGCCCAGCACGATCGTCCTTAGACCGGGTGTGGTCAGGGCGGTCCCGAAAGCCGTCGCTAACCCCCAAAGAACCAGCCCCAGCAGCGCCGAGGCCAGCACGATCCGGGGCACCCGGGTCAGGAATCGGTCATCCAGCAGAACCGCGTCACCCATCGCGCGGCTGCCGCGCCAAAGCTGCCAGACCATCACCCAGGCCGAAACCGAGGTGGCAATGGCCGCAGCCAGAAAGCCGATATACGGCATCAGGCCAATGGCCAGCGCCGCATTCACCACCATCGACCAGACGGCATACCGGAAGGGTGACCGCGTATTCTCACGCGCGTAAAACAGCGGTTGCAGGACCTTGTGCAATACGAATGCGGGAAGTCCCGCGCCGTAGGCGGCCAGCGCAAGCGCGGTATTCGCCGTCGCCTCCGGCCCGTAAGCGCCGCGCTGCAGCAGCACCGAGATGATCGGCCCCGCAATCACCATCAGCGCGACGGCAGCGGGAAGCGTCAGCAGTAGTGCGAATTCCGCGCCCCGGTTGAACGAGGCGCGCGCCCCGATGCCGTCGCCGGCCCGCAGCCGGCGCGCAAGATCGGGCAAAAGGACGACGCCGATGGCGATGCCGACGACTCCCAGCGGCAACTGGTAAATCCGGTCGGCGTTGTAAAGCCAGACCACCGCGCCTTCCGTCATGCTGGCCACCTGACGACCGACGATCAGGTTGATTTGCACCACGCCCCCCGCCAGCACGGCCGGGGCGGCGATGATGGCAAGGCGCTTCAACTCGGGCGTCAGGACCGGCCAGCGAAACGGCAGCCGGTGGCCTAGCCTGCGGACGCAGGCCCAGGTGACAGCAAGCTGCAACACGCCGGAAATCGTCACCGACCAGGCCAGCGTCTGCCCGATGTCCCAGCCCATCCGGTTAGCAAGCAGCATGCCCACGACCATCGTGGCCGACAAAAGGATGGTGACCGCCGAGGTGGCAATGAACCGGCCCGAGGCGTTCAGCACCCCTGACAACAGAGCCGTCAGCGAAATGAACAGGATGTAAGGGAATGCGATCCGGCCCAGCGTGACCGCTAGGTCAAAGCGCGCGTCACCGGCAAAGCCCGAGGCCATCATCAGGACCAAAAGCGGCATGGCCAGGATGCCAATGATGGAAAACACCGTCAGCAGCGCCGCCATGCCCCAAAAGGCATCACGGGCAAATCCGGTGGCGTCCTCGCCCGCTTCGGCCTTCTTGGCGAACATCGGCACAAAGGCAAAGTTGAACGCCCCTTCGGCAAAGAAGCGGCGAAACATGTTCGGCAGAGATTGTGCGATGACAAAGGCCTGCGCCACTGGCCCGTCGCCAAGGTATTTCGCCATGAAGATGTCGCGCACCAGCCCGGCGATTCGGCTGACCAACGTCCACGAGCCTACGGTAAGGAAGCCTTTGACAAGCCGGATCGGTATCATTGTCCCATGGTCCTGATTGATTTTTTTCCGGGCCGCTCATCAAGCCTTGCGGCTTTCTTCGCTGTTGCCGCGCCCAAGGGAAGAAAGCCGCAAGGCTTGATGAGCGGCAAGTTGAGCGCGTGTTTCATCTTACCCCTGAGCCCGTTCCGCGCCCTCGGCGATGGCGA
This sequence comes from uncultured Rhodobacterales bacterium, assembly GCA_903917595.1. Classification (GTDB taxonomy): domain Bacteria; phylum Pseudomonadota; class Alphaproteobacteria; order Rhodobacterales; family Rhodobacteraceae; genus Tabrizicola; species Tabrizicola rara. Next base: position 10,427 of record CAIXBE010000538.1, on the reverse strand, counting down.
TCCGAAGTTTCTTTTCCAGCGCTTCCTGCCGGTGTTTCTGATGCAGTTTCAAGCCGAACATGTCCTTGACATAGAACGCATCGACCACCTGCGCGCCAAAGGTCGCGATCACGGCGGACGCGATATAGATATTGTTGATGGCCAGCGTCCGGGTCAGGTCGAACAAGAGCCCCGGCCGATCACGGGTATCGACCTCGATGATCGTATAGATGTCCGAGCCTTCATTGTCGAAGGTGATATGGGTCGGAAACCGGAACTCGCGGTCGCGTTTCTTGATCTTGTCGCGGTCTTTCAGCGCCTCGCGGGCCACGACCTCGCCTTTCAGGGTCTTGTCGATCATCTGCCGCAGGCGGGGCAGGCGGGCGACCTCATAGGGGTGGCCCTCGATGTCCTGAATCCAGAACACCGCCGTCGCAAAGCCGTCTTTCGAGGTATAGGTCCGCGCATCGACCACGTTCGCACCGACCAGCGCCAAGGCCCCGGCAAGGCGGCTGAAAATCCCCGGATGGTCATGCAGCGCAAACGCGGCGCGGGTGGCGTCGCGGTCGGCATCGGGGTGCAGGTCGATGCGGATCTCATCCTCGCCCAGACCCTGCAGAAGCTGGGCAAATACCACATGCGTGTCCGACGAGAGCCCCTGCCAATAGGGCGCGTAATGCCGCGTCACCTCATGCTCCAGCGCCGCCGGGTCCCAACCCGCCAGCCGTTGGCGCAGCGCGCGGGTGGCATCGCCCTGCCGGTTCTCGCGGTTCAACGTCTCAAGCCCGCCTTCCAGCGCATCGGCGGTCAGCTTGTAAAGCTGGCGCAGCAGCATGGCCTTCCAGTTGTTCCAGGTCCCCGGCCCGACGCCGCGAATGTCGCAGACCGTCAGCACCGTCAAGAGGTCCAGCCGTTTCCTCGTCTTCACCAGCTTGGCAAAGTCGCGCACCGTGCGCGGGTCGCCGATGTCGCGCTTTTGCGCCATATCCGACATCAGCAGGTGATAGCGCACCAGCCATTCGACGGTTTCGCATTCTTCGGCGACCAGCCCCAGCCGGGGTGCGATCCGCCGGGCCATCTGCGCGCCGATGATCGAGTGATCCTCGGGCCGCCCCTTGCCGATGTCATGCAAAAGAAGCGCCACATACAGCACCTTGCGGTTCACCCCGGCTTTCAGGATGCCGCTGGCAACCGGCAGTTCCTCCACCAGTTCCCCACGCTCGATCTGCGCCAGACAACTGATCGTCTGGATGATGTGCTCGTCGACCGTGTAGTGGTGATAAACGTTGAACTGCATCATCGCGACGATGGCTTCAAAGTCCGGGATGAACGCCCCCAGCACCCCAAGCTCGTTCATCCGCCGCAAGCCGCGTTCCGGGTTGCCGTGGCTAAGCAGCAGGTCCAGGAAAATCCGCTGCGCCTCGGGGTCGCCCTGCATGTCGTCGTCGATCAGGTGCAGGTTTGCGGCGACGATCCGCATGACGTTCGGATGGATAAGGTGTTTCGTGCGCAGGCCCTCTTCGAATACCCGCAACAGGTTCAGCTTGTCGGAAAGGAACTCTGCCGGATCGGCCACGTCGATCCGGCCCTGCACCAGTTTGTAGCCCTTTTTCACCCGTTTGGTCATCTTGAAGATGCCGAACAGGCTGGCTTCGCGCTTGGCGTGGCGGGCCTCAAGCTCGGTCAGGAAGACGCGGGTCAATTCGCCCACACGAGTCGCCAGACGGAAATAGTCCTGCATGAAATGCTCGACCGCGCGCCGGCCACCCAGGTCGCGATAGCCCATCCTGTCGGCAACCTCGACCTGAAGGTCGAAAGTCAGCACATCGGTGGGCCGCTTGGTGACATAGTGCAGATGGCAGCGCGCGGCCCAAAGGAAATCCTCGGCCCGCGCAAAGCTGTCGAATTCCTCACGCGACAAAAGCCCTGCCGCCACCAGCCCCTCGGCACTGGGAACCCGGTGCAGATACTTGCCGATCCAGTACAGCGTCTGCAGGTCGCGCAACCCACCCTTGCCCTCTTTGACGTTCGGCTCCAGCACATAGCGCTGGCCGCCCTGCCGCTTGTGCCGCTCGGCGCGTTCGACCAGCTTCGCCTCGATGAATTCGGGGCCAGAGTTCTTGAACAGCTCGGCCCAAAGCTTTTCGTCCAGTTCCGCCGCAAGCGGAGTATGGCCGCAGATGAAGCGATGCTCCAGAAGGGCGGTGCGGATCGTCACATCCTCGCGCCCCAGCCGGATGCAGTCTTTCACCGTCCGGCTGGAGTGGCCGACCTTCAGCTTCAGGTCCCACAGCATGTAAAGCATCGTCTCGATGACGCTTTCAGCCCAGGGCGTGATCTTCCACGGCGTCAAGAACAAAAGGTCCACGTCCGACTGCGGTGCCATTTCGGCACGGCCGTAGCCGCCGACTGCAAGGACGGCGATCCGCTCTGCCTCGGTCGGGTTCGGCAGGGGATGCAGATGCAGGGCCGCGGCAAGCGTGACCTGGACCAGCACGTCGGTCAGATTGGCTTGCGCCAGAACCAGTTGCCGGGCCGACCGGGGGGCGGCAAGGAACGCCGCCTCGAAAGCTGGCGCAACCCTTGCCTTGACCGCCAGCAGTTCCTGCACCACCAGCGCACGCGCGGCGCGGGCATCGGCGGCCCCTTTAAGCGCGGCAAGCACCGTCCGGGTCAAACTTGCCGGATCAGGGACCTGAAAGCCGGCAAAATCCGGGCGGATATCGCCGGCTTCGGCAACCTTGGTCAAAGGGTCAGAACCCCGCACCGGCAAAGCTGCGTGGAGCTGCGTCGATCACCACCACCTGATTGTCGCGGATCGCAGCGACCGCCAGGCCACGTTCGTTGGTGCCGTTGGACAAGAAACGGAAGACGCCCGAGACACCGGCGAATCCGGCCGGCTGGGTCAAAGCCTCACGCGAAATCGGCCCGCCGTTTGACGACCGGGCCAGCGCGCCGATGGCGGCGATCCCGTCATATGCCAGCGACGCAACCGCCGCCGGAGCCGTGCCATAAGCCGCCGTATAGCGTTCCTGAAACTGCGCCTGCAGGCCGGGATCGGGCAAGGCGAACCAGCCGCCCTGCACGCCCGGCAGCGCCAGCGTTCCGGCCGGAATGTCCCAGCGGGTCAGGCCGATGAACTGCACCCCAGCCCGGTCGATCCCGTTGTCGACCAGAAGCTGGCTCAGAAGTGGCAGCGCCCCGGCGGTATCGGCGGTCATGAAAAGCGCCGTGGCACCGGTCGAGCGCGCGGCCGCCACGATGCCGGTCGTCGCCTCGACGATCCCGTTCTGCGAGAATTCATACGAGTTCACGCCGGCAACCGTCCCGCCCGCCGCAAGGATTCCGCGCTCGATGGCAGCCTTGCCGATATCGCCCGCAACGTTGCGGTCATGCACGATCAGAATCTTGCCCTTCCCGCTGCGGACCGCATAGCCCGCCAAACGCCGAGCGGTGTTGTCAAAGGTCTGGCCAAGGACAAAGACATTGCCCCCCGCAATCGCTGCGTTGTTCGAGAATGCCAGAACGTTCACGCCCGAGGCCGCAACAGCGACCCCGGCGGCATTGGCCTCTTCGGAATAGAACGGCCCCAGGATCACCTGCGCGCCCTCGTCCACCGCCTGCTTGGCCATCATGGCCGCCGTGTCCGCATTGCCGCCGGTCCGGTAGACCTTCAACTCGACCGTCACGCCCGACAGGTCCGCCATCGCCAGCCGCGCGGCATTCTCCAGATTTTGGCCGAACAACTCATCCTGCGCCTGACCCGATCCCGACGGAATCAGCAGGGCCACCTGCACGGCGCCCCCCAATCCGGTGGCGGGCGCAGGCCCGGAGGTCGAGACACAGGCCGCAAGCAGCGGGGCGCAAAGAACAAGCAGCATCTGACCCAGCGACTTGCGGGTCCGGCGAATAACGGACAACATGGAGGTTCCTTATAAAAACGGCACGGCGATTGCGCGCCAAGCTAGTTGGTTCGGGAAGGGAAGTAAACTTGTGCGACCGAACTCTGTCTCATCTGATCTGCCGGTGAAGCCCGACCTGCGCGCTTTACCGCCGGGACTGCACTTTGTTTCGACCCCGATCGGGGCGGCGCGCGACATCACCCTGCGGGCGCTGGATGTGCTTGCCGCCGCCGATGTGCTGGTGGCCGAAGATACAAGAACTCTGCGCCACCTGATGGAGATCCACGGCATCGCGCTGGCAGGCCGGTCGGTCATCGCCTACCACGATCACAGCGGCCCAGGCGCGCTGCAGCGACTTCTGGGCCTGATCGGCGAGGGCAAAAGCGTCGCCTATGCGTCCGAGGCGGGCACGCCGCTGATCTCGGACCCCGGGTTTGAACTTTCGCGCGCGGTCGCGGCGGCGGGCATGCCGATGACCGCAGCCCCCGGCCCCTGCGCCGCGATCTGCGCGCTGACCGTGTCGGGCCTGCCATCGGACCGGTTCCTTTTTGCCGGCTTCCCACCCGCCGCCCAAGGGGCCCGCCGCGAGTTTCTGGCCGGGTTGGCCGGGGTTCAGGCCACGCTGATCTTTTATGAAAGCCCCAAACGCTTGCGGGCGCTTCTTGTCGAAATGGCCCGCTGCCTTGGCCCCGACCGCGCGGCGGTGGTCTGCCGCGAACTGACCAAACGCTTCGAGGAAGTGTCGCGCGGCAGTCTGGCCAACCTGACCGAGGCTTTTTCAACCCGCGACGTCAAAGGCGAGGTGGTGGTGCTTGTCGACCGCGCGCCGCCACAAACGGCCAGCGAGGCGGATATAGAATCCGCGCTGGATGCGGCCCTGACGTCCATGAGCGTTAAGGATGCTGCAACTTTTGTCTCGCAAACTATGGGGGTAGCGCGCAAGATCGCCTACCAGATCGCGCTGACCCGCCCGAAAGGATAGTTTGCCATGCCGTTTGACTTCGTCGCCGAACCCGTCACTCGCTCGCGGTCGCTCCGTGGTCAGGTCAACTACCATGCCGGTCACGCTGCCGAAGCTTCGGTCGCGCGGCACTACGAAGACCGTGGCACCATGATCTGCGCCCGCAACTGGCGCGGTATCACCGGTGAAATCGATCTGATCGGCCGTCAAGGCGACGTGGTGGTTTTCATCGAAGTCAAACAAAGCCGTACCCACGACCTTGCCGCCTCGCATATCCTTCCGGCGCAGATTGCCCGCATTTTTGCCACCGTGGACGAATTCGTCGCCAGTGAACCCAAGGGCCTTCTGACCGATGTCCGCATCGACCTTGCGCTGGTCGACGGTCAGGGCCGGATCGAAGTTCTGGAAAACGCCTTCGCAGGCTGAATTGCATCTTCGACGCGCATCGGTCATCACTCGTCCCGAACGGTGGTGGAGCAAGTCATGACCCTGAAAGTTGCGTTGCAGATGGATCCGATCGGATCGGTCAACATCAACGGTGATTCGACGTTCCGCATAGCACTTGAGGCGCAGGCGCGCGGCCATAGTCTGTTTTTCTACACCCCCGACCGGCTGGCCTTTGTCGAGGGCCGGGTCATGGCGCGCGGCTGGCCGATCGAGGTCCGGCGCGAGCTTGGCAATCATGTGACCTATGGCGAAGAGACCGAAGTTGATCTTGGTGAGTTTGATGTCGTCTGGCTGCGGCAGGACCCGCCTTTCGACATGGGTTACATCACCACCACTCACCTGCTGGAAATGATCCATCCAAAAACTCTGGTGGTGAACGACCCGTTCTGGGTCAGGAACAGCCCGGAAAAGCTGCTGGTCCTGCGCTTTCCGACCCTGACCCCGCCCACCGCCATCGCCCGCGATCTTGCCACGATCCGCGCTTTCAAGGCCCGTCACGGCGACATCATCCTCAAGCCCCTCTACGGCAACGGCGGGGCAGGGGTGTTCCGGCTGGACCCGAACGACCGCAACTTGTCGTCCCTGCACGAGTTGTTCATGGGCATCAACCGCGAACCGCTGATCGTGCAGAAATTCCTGCCTGCCGTGGAAAAGGGCGACAAACGCGTCATCCTGATTGACGGCGAACCGGTCGGTGCCATCAACCGTGTGCCGCAGGCGGGCGAAACCCGGTCAAACATGCATGCTGGTGGGCGTCCGGAAAAGATCGGCCTGACCGAGCGTGATCTTGAGATTTGCCGCACCATCGGCCCTATCTTGCGCGAAAAGGGTCAGGTCTTCGTCGGCATCGACGTGATCGGCGACTGGCTGACCGAGATCAACGTGACCTCCCCCACCGGCCTGCAGGAGCTTGAGCGGTTCGACGGCACCAATGCCGCCGCCCGGATCTGGGAAGTGATCGAGGCCAAACGCACCTGAAAACAGCCCTAGCGCGCGTCGGTCAGGATTGCCTCGGCCCCCTTCCAGCCCATCAGCATCGCGGGCGCATTGGTATTCCCTGCGATGATGTTCGGAAAGGCTGACGCGTCGACGACCCGCAGCCCGTCAATCCCGTGCACCCGCAGCCGCGCATCCACCACCGAAGAGCTTGCATCCGCGCCCATCCGACAGGTGCAGCTAGGATGATAAACCGTCCCCGAACGCGACCGGAAATCGTCGATCAGCGCGTCATCCGTTGCCACTTCCGGCCCCGGGCGCAGCTCTTCCTTGATCAGCCGCGCCAAAGCCGGTTGCGCCGCGATTTGGCGCAGGAACTTCACCGCGTCCAGCATTTCCTGCACGTCATGATCGGTCGAAAACGCATTCGCGGTGATTACCGGATGGTCCGTCGGGCTGGCCGTCCGCAACCGGAGATGTCCACGGCTGGTCGGGCGGCAGTTCGACAGCCCGATGCTCATCCCCGACCAGGGGTCTGGCGTCAGCAGCGGACGCTCGCCATTGCGCGGAATAAGGGTCGAGAAAGCCTGAAAATAAAGCTGCATGTTCGGCCGCTCAAGCTCTGGTCGGGTGCGGAAGAACCCGCCCGCATGGTTGATCGACTTTGCCAGAGGACCGCCGCCGGTAAGAAAATACTGCATCCCGGCCCGCAGCTTGCCCCACCACGGGCGCAACTCGTCATTGTAGGTCGGCACATTCATCGACCAAGTGTAGTTCAACCCCTGATGATCACTCAGGTGGTCGCCGACATTCGCATTGTCCTGCACCACCCGAATGCCAAGCGCCTGCAGCAGGGCCCCCGGCCCGATGCCCGACAGTTGCAACAGCTGCGGCGAGTTGATCGCCCCCCCGGACAGGATCACTTCGGCGCGCGCCCGCAGCGTCCGGGTCACGCCGCCCTGCAGGTATTCGACCCCGACCGCGCGGCCGTTCTCGACCAGCACCCGCGTCGCCATGGCCCGGGTGATCACCCGGACATTCGCCCGCCGCATCGCCGGTCGCAGAAAGGCCCGGGCCGCCGAGTTGCGCCGCCCGCCCTTGATCGTCATCTGGTAGTTCCCGGCACCCTCTTGCGCAGGCCCGTTGAAATCCGGGTTCTCGGCCAGGCCCGCCTGACCACAGGCCGCCACGAAATGTGCCACCAGGGGATGCAGCCCACTTTTGTTGGCCGAGACGAACAGCGGCCCGCCCTGACCGCGCCAGTCATCCGCCCCCGCCTCGGTATGTTCCATCGCCTTGTAGGCGGACAGACACTCCTCCCAGCCCCAGCCGGGATTGGTGCTGCCCCAATCCTCATAGTCCTGCCGCTGTCCGCGAATATAGACCATCGCGTTGATCGAGGATGACCCGCCCAAAAGCTTGCCACGCGGCCAGTGGTCGCGATTGCCGTTCAGGCCGGGGTCGGGTTCGGTCTGGTACATCCAGTTGACGGCGGGGTCATAAAACAGCTTGCCATAGCCAAGCGGCAGGTGAACGTAAAACCGCCGGTCGGTGCCGCCCGCTTCCAGAACCGTGACCTTGTGGCGACCATTGGCCGACAGCCGCTCGGCCAGAACACAGCCCGCGCTGCCCGCGCCCACGATGATGTAATCCGTCTCGTCCATGTCGTTCCCCGGCGTCCGGGTCGCACCCTAGCCGCGCTCATGCCCCGCGGCCCTGCGCTTTGCGACAAAGCATGTCGCAACAGCGCCCCGCCCTAACCCCAGACAGGCGCGCAGGTTCAGTCCGCGACGGTAAAGCTTGGCGCATAGTCCACAGGGAAATTCACCGACCGTGCGACAAAGCAGACCTCATGAATCCGGTGATGGATCGCGTCGGCCTTGGCAAGATCGGTCCCCGCCTTCACCCCGACATGCGGCCGCAGCGTTGCCTTGACGAACCGCCCCGCGCCACCGCGCCCGACCTCGCCCACACCGATGGGTGCGTCGGAATAAGACGTCACCACGATCCCCGCATCGGATGCATAATGCAGATACCACAGCATGTGACAGGCCGAGAGGGCGCTCAGCAGCAAATCCTCCGGGTTCATCTTGCCCGGATCACCGCCCAGCAGCGGATCGTTCGAGCAATGGACCGGGGCCTTCCCCGGCACCACGATATCCCAGGTCCGGTCATAGGCCTTGTAATGCGCCGTCCCCTCACCCCGGTTGCCGGTCCAGAGGATGCGGGTGGTGTAGTCATGATTGGGCATGGGTCACTCGCGCTGTTGTTCAGGGTCAGGCTAACCCGACATGCCTGCTTTGGGAAAGCGCGACTAGCGCGGGTCGGGCATGCAACCATGGCAAGGCTCGGCCAATGGTAAAGGCCTCGCCAAATCCTTCGGGATGCGGCACCGTCGGCGGGAAGCGTTGCAACGGGGACCATGATGACCAAACTGACCGATGCCAAGGCCATCGCCGAGATCGGCGAAAGATACTATCAGGCGATGGTTTCAGGCAATGAGGCCGCGCTGCGCGCCCTCTTTGATGCCCGCGCCCCGATCATCGGCTATTATCAGGGGCAGCTTTTGTGGCTGTCGCTGCAGGACTTCATCGACGAGGCGATCAGCCTTGTCGGCCAGCACGGCCCGGAACGCTGCCAAGTTGAAACCCACCGCATCGATGGCGACATCGGCTTTGTCGCCGTCGGCGGGCAATATGCGCAAGCCTGGCTAGTCGACCATCTGCTGCTGTCACGGGGCAGCGACGGCTGGAAGATCGTGTCCAAGACCTTCCACGTCACCTGATCTGCCCTGACCGGGGCCGTTAGGCCCTTTCCTTGTCGGATTGCACTTCTTCGCAAAGAACTCCGACGTGACAAGATGATCCGGGTGATCCGGCTTTCGGCCCAGATCATGTCTCACGCAGAATACGATCCGCCACTTCGCGACCCCTGCGGCAGGCACCCTCAATAAGCCCGGGATATTCAGGGGCAAGTTCCGAGATCGAGAAATGCAATCCCGCGTGGCCTGCACGCAGCGGGGCCCATGGGTCATCATTGTCCCACGGCCGCGCCCAGGTGTCATAGCCGCCACCGACCCATGGGTGATTTGTCCAGTTGGCCTGGACCACGCTCACGGGATGGCGGACCTTCGGACCCAACATCGGTTCCATGATGTCCATCACGCGGGCCAGAACCTGATCCTCGCTCAGTCCCTCCATCACCATGGCCGCCGTGCCGCCACAGAAGGCCGCCAGAACTTCCAGCCCGCCATCGGGATCAGAGGCATCCATGACCGAGAAGCCTGCAGGATTGTCCGTCTGGCCCGCATTTCCGAAATCGCTGCCCAGCCAGAAGGCGCTGTCATAGCGCAGGACGATCTTGATCATCTTGCCAGCGACGAAATGGCGGGAATGATTGCGCAGCCACGCGTCCTCGGGCGCTTTCCAGTCGACATTGCCCAGAACCGCCGGGCCTGCAGCAAAGATCACCTGACGCGCCGTCGCTGTGCCTTGCAGTGTCGTCAGATGGAAAATCCCGTCATGGCGGTCCAGTTCGCTGACCGGGGCATTGGGCCGGAAGGCAGGCCCAAGATCTTTCGCAATCAGTCGGGCAAGGGTGCCCAATCCCTCGCGACAGGCGAATTCATTCATGTCCGCGAAGTATTCGAAACGGCCAAGGCAGTCATGGACCGACCGGAAAGACAATTCATCGATCGGGCGGCCCATGATCTCTTCGCAGCCCGTCTTGAACCCGGCCAGATCATCGCCGTCCAAACCCTGCGCCAAGGCCCAGTCCAGAAGGCTGCCCGGGAAGTGCGGATCGGCACCTTCGGCAAACATCAGGTCGAAGAACCCAAGCGCATCAAACTCTGCGCCATAGACCTTGCGCTGGCCATTCAGGATGGCAACACCGCCAGGAACCTTGCGCACCTTGCTTTGCGTCAGTCCGTAGCGCGCGATCAGGTCGCAAAGATGGGTCATGTAGCGGGCAAAGAACTGCCCGCCCTTTTCATAGGCGCGGCCATCGGCATGGATGACGGTCTTGACCCGGCCGCCCGGGGCGTCCTGCGCTTCCAGCACCAGAATGCTCTTCCCGCCTTCGCGCAGGGCAAGTGCGGCGGACAGGCCGGAAAACCCCGCCCCGATGATTGCAACATCTACGATTGTCATACCGGCACCTTCGCGCATGAACGTGTAAAGCTTGCGGTCAATCCGCAGGTG
>CAIXBE010000537.1 GCA_903917595.1 uncultured Rhodobacterales bacterium | reverse complement strand
GCTGGAAGAACAAGGGCTGAAACTGCTTTTCGCCGAAATGCAGGCGCTGACAGCGTTGATTCCGGGCCAGATGGCGACCTTGCCGACCGAGGATGAGACCGAAGAAGGCTTTGACAACATGCCGGTGTGACCGGCCTGCCGGGCACCTAGCCCAGCATGATCCCGGCCACCACCAGCATCAGGCCCAGTGCGGATACCCCGACGGCGCCAAGATTGATCGTGACCACCCGTCGCAATTCGGCGCGCAGCGCGTCGTCGTCCAGACCCGCCCGCCGCGCCCGCAACACCCGCGCGACGCAATAGCCAAGCCCCAGCACGCCCAAAAGGGCCAGTGCCGCGCCGATCCAGATCAATGCCTGCATTCCGGTCCCCGTGTCTGATGCGTTGTGCTGCCGTCCTACCGGCTTCGCCAGTCTGCGGCAAGCGGGCGGATTGGCGACGATCCTGCTTGAACCCGGCTGCGGGGCCGGGGTAGGAACCGCCGGACAAATGAAGCCAAGGGGGCAACGATGACCGACGCGACCGCACAATACGCCGTTACCGCAGACGAGCTGCGTCAGTTCATCGAACGCTTCGAGCAGCTTGACGCCGAAAAGAAGGACCTGGCCGAACAGCAAAAAGAGCTGATGGCCGAAGCCAAGGGCCGGGGCTACGACACCCGCGTCATGCGGATGGTCGTGGCCCTGCGCAAACGCAAGCCTGACGATCTGGCCGAAGAAGAGGCGGTTCTGGAGCTGTATAAATCCGCACTTGGGATGGTCTGAACGCCCTCAGGCTTCTAAAAAAGTGACGCCGTCCATGATCCGGATGCGTTCGACATCTTCCAGATAGCGTCGGGTCAGTTCGGCAACATAGTCCGCGTTCCAGCCGGGGATATCGATCTCGACCTCGACGCGTTCCGGGCGGGCAAAGCGTTCCAGAAAAGCTGTCACGATCCGGCGCCGCTGCAGCACAGATTGCGGCGGATGCTCGGCACAATATGCCTTCATCCGGGCCATGCCGATGTCGGCCATGATCATTGACAGGATCTCGTCGTCATCGACAAGTTCGGTCCCTGGCGCGTGGCCGGACACGGCCTGAAGCACCTCGGGCCAGATAAGCGGCGTTTCCTCATCGCACCAGACTGTCAATGACACGCCGGGATTCAGCTCCAGGATCTGCTCCACGACCGCTGACCACTGGACTGCCATCGGGTCGCTGCTGGCCAGAATGTCTTCGTGTCCCTTGCTGCTGACCTTTTCGCGCAATGCTGGCAGGAAAGTCGCCGGGTTCCGGATGCCAAGGTGAAACTCGGCTTCGATGTCCGGGAAAATCGAAGTAAAGGCATTGATGCGCTGGCCAGCAAAATCGTAAAGCGAACCTTGCATCACCCAGGCTGGAAAACTTAGAAAACTGTCCCAAGACAGGATAAGCCGCTCTGCTTCGGCCTCTTCCATGATCTGATCAAGAATCAGGGCCTGGGTCTCGGCACTGGCCGACTCTCCGCGCAATCCGACGGCAGCATTGCGCATCAATTTGCGATAGCGGGTCGGTGAGGGGACGATGATCCCCTGTTCGGCCAGCACGGCGCGGTTCTTCAGAAGGCAGCGGACCAGACGGTCCTCATCGGTGCAATGGGCACCCAGGTGATAGACGATGCGCATCGGGCCTTGCTTTGTTGCGACCGTCCCCGGGTCGCTTTCGCGGGCGACTATACGGGCTTTTCTGGACAGTTAAACCGCTTTCCTGTATCCGCGGGGCGATGACCCGGGCTTTGCATCACCCCAATCCCGCGACCCTGCGGCCCAGGCTTGATCTCTGGACGCCCGGCGCGGTCATTCTGGCGCTGGTGGTGATGGCGCCAATTGCGTCGATCCTCTGGATCGCCTTTCACCCAGTTGAGAACATCTGGCCGCACCTCTTGGCCACGGTCCTGCCGCGCTATCTGGCCACCACGCTTGGGCTGATGTTGGGGGTCGCAGTGCTGACGGCGGCGATGGGGACGGGGGCGGCCTGGCTGGTCAGCCTGTACCGCTTTCCCGGGCGCGACTGGCTGGCTTGGGCGCTGCTGTTTCCGCTGGCAATCCCGGCCTATGTCGGGGCCTATGCGCTGGTCGATTTTTTGGATTTCTCCGGGCCGCTGCAATCGGCGCTGCGGTCCGGCTTTGGCTGGACCTCGGCGCGGGACTACTGGTTTCCCGAAACCCGGTCCTTGTGGGCTGCTGTTCTGGTGCTGTCGCTGGCCCTTTACCCCTACGTCTACCTCTTGGCCCGCGCCGCCTATCGTGAGCAATCGGCTGGCAGTTATGAGGTTGCCCGCGCGCTTGGGGCCGGGCCCTGGCAGCTGTTCTGGCGGCTTGGCCTGCCCTTGGCCCGTCCGGCGATTGCGGCAGGTGTGGCGCTGGCGTTGATGGAGACGGTGGCCGACTACGCAACCGTGCTGCATTTCGGCGTGCAGACCCTGACGACCGGGGTCTTTTCCACATGGCTGAACGGCGGCAATGCCGGGGGGGCGGCGCAAATTGCCGGGGTGATTCTGGTTCTGATCTTGCTGCTGGTCGGGATGGAGCGGGCAGGGCGCGGCGGCGCGCGGTTTCACCGGCTGGGTCGAAGTGCCCGGCCGATCACGCCGCAAGTGATTGTCGGGCGCTGGCGCTGGCTGGCCACGTTGGCCTGCGTGCTGCCCTTTGCCGGTGGGTTCCTGCTGCCCCTCGGGGTAATGCTGGTCCACGCCTTTCGCGCGCCCGAAGGCTGGCTTGCGCCGGGCCTGGGGCAGGCCTTGCTGAACACGCTGGTCGTCGGAGGCGGGGCGGCGGTGGCCACGGTGACGGCCGCGTTGTTTCTGGTGTATGCGGTCCGCTTGTCCGGCTCACGCGTCGTGCGCTGGCTGCTGCCGCTGACGGTGATCGGCTATGCCGCCCCGGGTGCGGTTCTGGCCCTTGGTCTGCTGTTCCCACTGGCTGCGCTTGATCACCGGCTGGCGGATGCGGTGCTGGCGCTGACCGGCACTGATCCCGGCCTGATGATCACTGGCACCGCATTCGCGCTGGGTCTGGCCTATCTGGTGCGGTTCTTCGGAATTGCCCAAGGCGCGCTGGATGCAGCCTTCGGGCGGGTGGCACCCACTTTGCCGATGGCCGCGCGGTCCTTGGGGCGGACGGCAGGCGGCACGCTGGGGGCGGTCTATCTGCCTTTGATGCGGGGGTCGGTGGCGACCGCGCTGCTGGTGGTCTTTGTTGATTGCGTCAAGGAGCTGCCGGCAACGCTGCTCTTGCGTCCGTTCAACTATGACACCCTGTCGACCCGCGTGTTCGAGCTTGCCAGTCTGGAGCGACTGTCCGAAGCCGCCCCCGCCGCCCTGGTGGTAATGGCCGTGGGCCTGATTGCCGTGGCCTTTCTGGCGCGCGAACAACGCGATTGATGCCATACCCGGTCTTGCACGAACCGGCGGCTAAGGGTATCTGGAACCCGTGCCCCTATAGCTCAGCTGGTAGAGCATCTGATTTGTAATCAGAGGGTCGGGAGTTCGAGTCTCTCTGGGGGCACCACATCTAATCATAAAACTTTGCGATAACAAATTGATACGATAGCCTGGTTGCCGATATCCCCCAAGAAATCCCCCAGTACATCTCCGATGGTGTTCATCTGCATCGTTCTCCGCTCCTATGACATGGCGACCAGCCTGTGGTCGACGTAGAAGGCAATTCTACTTGGTCGCGAATGAGGCGGCTCTGATCGCCCATCCAGATTCGAGGCAGCGCGCGCGTGGTTTGCTGCTCGTTGGGCGAGTGTTCGCGCTGCAAGGGATTGCTGCAGCTCCTGTGCCTCGCTGCTGTCAGGCCGCTCTCCGCCCCTTGCGACTGCCGGACCGACGACGCACTCGGCCCAAAGCCGACCTTCACCAGTGTTGGCCTGCCTAGGGCGTTGTACTGCGAAACGGGTCTTCCTGGGCAAACTCAAGTTCGTGGTTGGCAGAAAGGCCTGACCGAATTTCGTTTGATGTTCTCGCGACGGGGCCTCACAACGGAACCAGCGCTCCGTGCACTTCGATAACCTGCGCCGCAACTCCGGCCGCCCGGACAATTGCCGCGCCGGGATCAGCGCCTGACAGCCGGGCAGCAAGAAATGCCGCATTAAAACTGTCGCCCGCGGCGGTGGTGTCCACGATCTTTTTGGCAGGTGGAGGCTTCCACTGTCCTCTTCCGGCACGCGTGAGCCAATGGATTTCACCCGCGCCGTTCTTCACCACCACCTCGGCTGCGCCAAGCTGGCGATAGCGTTTTGCGGTCGCCTCGGGAGAGGCATCGCCAAAGGCGGCGTATTCATCCTCGAATGATGGCAGTACGATGTCAGCCACGCGGGACGCATCCGTGATGCCTGCGCGCATGGCGTCGATGCCTGCCCATAGGCGCGGCCGCAGGTTCGGGTCAAAGACGATCTTGCTGCCCGCAAGCCTTGCGGCAGCCAGAGCTCTGAGCAGGCGATCCCGGTCCGCCTCGGCCAAAATGGCGAGCGTGATGCCGGAAAAGACCACAACCCTGGCGCCGGCAATAGCCAGGTTCAACTCGCCATCTTCCTGTGCAAGCGTGCGCGCGGCGGACTGGCCGCGCCAATAGGAAAAACTGCGCTCGCCGTTCCTGACCGCGATCAGGTAAAGTCCTGGTGTCATCCCGGCACGGATCGCGATGTGACCGGTGCCAACGCCCGCCGACTGCATGAAGGCGAGCATCGCGGTCGACATCGGGTCATCGCCCAAAGCCGTCAGGTAATCGACCTGCCAATCTGCGGGCATGAGGCGACGCAGATACCAGGCCATGTTGAAAGTGTCCCCGGCAAAACCCTGCCGGAAAAGGCCATCAGATGCCGGGGCAAGCTCGACCATGCATTCACCGATGCAGAGGATGCGGCCGATCATGCAATGTCTCTGGCAAAGCGGGTGCGATGCAGGCGCAAGTATTCAGCTGCGGCAAGGTCAAAGGGCCGGCCCTTTTCGGCGGCGGCAAGGCACAGCTGGGCGCAAAGGGCCTGCGTCGGATCCGTCAAGGCTGCGACGGTTTCTCCCTGAGGCCGCCCGGCAGTGGCCGCCTGCAAGGCATATTGTGCGGCCATATTGGCGATGGGCGTGGAGTGGCAGGCGACGGCCCGCATCTGGGTTTCGATCACATTCGAGGTGTCAAAGACATGGGTCACCGCCGCCACCATGCGGCCAAAATACCAGCGCTCGACGCTGCCATGGGGCCCTAACCCTTCGGCGAAGTGTTCGGGGTGGTGCTTGTCGAACATGGCGGTCCAGAACGCCTCATCCAGCGCTTCGGCCAGCACCTTGTGGTCAAGGTTGTCTTCGTAAAGAACAGAATTCGGGTCAAACCCCAACAACGCATAAGGCTTCAACCGCCGTACCGCATGGATCAGCCGTTCGCGCAGGGCAACGCGGCTTGCGTCGCCCAGAACATCGGTTTGCCAGCCAAGGTCCTCGACCCCTGCAAGCCCAAGAACCTTCGCCGCCGCGCGCAACTCGGCCGCGTTGCGGGCGATGGTTTCGGCCTCGACCAGCCCTACAGAATCCCAGCGGTCGTCTGTCACCCGAAGGACATGCACCTGCCAGCCGGCCTGTACGAAGAGTGCCAGCACACCACCGGCGAAGATCGCGGCGTCATCGGCGTGGGCGATCACAACCAGCAGCACCTTGCCCTTGCCATAGGCAAGATCGCCGGCCCGCATCACCTGCGGTACCGGGGCAAGGTCGGGCAGAAGGAAGGTTCCGGTCATCCCTGACCAAGCGAGGCCGCGATACCGATCAGGTAGTTGCGGGTCACCGTCTCGGCCCGCGCCTCATCCCCATCGGCGATGGCACGGAAAATCAGCATCAGCTGGTCATAGGAATGGCGACGCACGATCTCGGCCACGGTGCCGTTTTCGCGGTGGCCGTCGAATTTGTGGTCAACGCGCGCGGCGAGGATCTGGTCAAAGGTCCACAGAAGGAAGGAATTGCCCGAGGCCTGATAATAGCTTCGCGCAAAGAGGTAGATGCGCGACTTGAACTCCAGCCAGTTGGCGGGTTCACGCACCGCCTCCAGCGCCGCCCGCAGCCGGTCAAGATGGGCCTCTGAAATATTGCGCGCGGCCAGTGCGGCCACGCCGGGTTCCAGAATCAGACGCGCCTCGACAGTTTCCAGAAAGCTGTGCTCATGCACGGCATGGACATCAACCTCGGCATCCATCCGTTCGATGATGGCGGGCGTGTCATCGGCCAGAAAGGTGCCGGAACCGACCTTGCGTTTGACCAGCCCGGCCTCTTGCAGGATCAGCAATGCGTCACGCACCTGTTGGCGCGATGAGCCGTACAGTTCCGCCAGTTGGCGTTCATTCGGCAGTTGTTGGCCCGGTTGAAAGCGCCCCTCGCGGATACCACCCATCAACTCGGCATGGATTTCAGTGGCGGTCAGCGGCCGGTCGGCAACTTCGATCGTCTCGTCCAAGAAGGCCATTTCAACTCCGGTGGGCATAGGCGCGGTCCAGCCGCTGCTTCAGATTGGCGATGAAGCCGGGGGTGATGGTCACATCATGCGCCATGGAGTGCCACAAGGGCAGGGTGTTCACATAGGCCCGCATGCCGGTCAAGCCTTCGGCCGCCTGATCCCAGCTCAGTCCCATCGCCTGCGGGCGCACATCAAGGCCGATGCCGGCGATGGTGTCCAGCATCTCGTCCGCGCCCTGTTCATGCAGCATGGAGCCGACGACGATACCAAGGCCAACGGGTTGGCCATGCAGGAACTTCTTCCCGGTCTGTTTTTCCAGCGTGTAGAACAGGAAGTGGTCGGTGCCTTCGATATGGCGCGGGCACCAGCCCGATCCCTGGAACGAGGTGCCCCATTTCAACCCGTCGACCAGTGCGTCAATGCCATCGTCGGTCATCGCCCGGATGCCGTCGATATTGTCGATGATGCCTTGCACCTTGGACAGGGATTGGTCGGCAAGGTCGGGGTCATACGGCCATTTCGCCTCGACCTTGCCGTTGTCGCGGGCGTATTGCCAATCGAGAACCCCGGTGCGGAAACACAGGATATCGCCGATCCCCGACCAGTTCAGATGCCTTGGTGCCGCGCGCAGCACATCATAGTCGATAAAGACGCATTCGGGCACGGCATAGCCGCGGTAGATCACCTTACCGCCGTCACGCACGCCGGAACGGTGGGAATAGACCGCGTTCACAGACAGCGCTGTGGGGGCCTGAAACAGCGGCAGATTGCGCCGCCAGGCAAACCATTTCGCCACATCAAGTGCCTGACCGCCGCCAAGACCGATGACTGCGCGGATGCCTGTCAGGGCCGCCGCATCGCGATCAAGATCAACCTGTTCGATGCTGTCGGTCAGGTAAAGCTGATAGTCCGCACCCTCGAACTCATGCCGGAACATTTCCCACAAATCGGGCATAGTGACGATCAGGAAGGGCGGGTTGACGAAGTTCTTGAACTCGCCAAACAGGCCCCGCCCCATGACGGTGGGAAAGCCATAGTCTAGGCAGCGTTTACACATCTTTGTCTCCAATCAAGGCGATGAGGCCCGCGTCAAGGCGCGGGCGGGCCGGGCCTGTGACGCCCGGCGAAAGCATCAGGAGGCGGCCAGAGAGGTCCGCCTCGGGAAGGGTGTTTGGGTCAACGCCGTCCGGCAAGGCCGTCGTCACTGCGATCTGGTCGCGGGCGGGGCCGAAGAAGGCCAGCGAGGTAGCCCGCCCGACCGGCAAAGGGATCACCCGGTCAATCGCGCCGTCGGGGCGATAGCGTGTCAGCCGCGCCCCGTCCCAATGCGCCGACCACAGGTGGTTTTCATCGTCAATGGCCGCGCCGTCCGGAAAGCCCGCATCCGGGGTGGTTCGGGCAAAGACGCTGGCCTCTCCAAGCCGCAATGTCAGCGGATCGACCGGCCTGCGGAAGATCAGCCGTTCGGTGCTGTCAGTGTAGTAAAGCCAATCCCCAGCCAGCGAAAAAGCCGGGCCGTTGAAGCAGGTAAAGCTCTGGTCAAGCAGTTCCCAACCCCGATCACTCAGCGACCATGCGTGACCCTTTGGTGCACTTTCCGCGCGGTCACGCGAACCGATGATCAGCAGGCGCCCCGAGGGGTGAACAGCGCCATCGTTGAGGGCCTCGGCTTCCGTCAGGCCGGGTGGGATCAGGGTTTGTCTGCCCAGAGCAAGGCCTTGCGCCCCGCCTTCGACCCGGCGACCATCGGTCAGGCGAAAGGTGAATGCCGTCTCCCGCGCGGCGTCGCCGGCCGACAGTGACCCCGTCCAGCCGAAGGCACGGCTGGCGGGAATATCAACCCAGGTCAGCTCGCCCGTCTCCGCGTCATAAGCCGCGCCCTCGCCCAAGGCGCAGCGCGGGGCCGGGATATGGGTGACCGCGCCCATCAATAGGTCGCCGTCAGCCCGCCATCGACGGCAAGGCACTGGCCGGTGATATAGCGGGCGTGGTCTGACAACAGGAACAGGAAGGCCCCGGCGCAATCCTCGGGCGTGCCAGCCCGGGCCAGCGGGATCTTGCGGCGGCCGACATAGATGCCTTCGAACCAGTCGGTGGTGTGCTCATGCGTGCCATCGGCCATGATCGCCATACGGGTGTCGATGAACCCCGGCGCTACGGCGTTGACGCGGATACCGCGCGGGGCGAAGTCCACCGCCATGGCCCGCGTCAGGTTCAGCCCGCCGCCCTTGGCTGTGGCATAGGCCACCGAATTGGCCTGCCCGAACATGGCTTGGGTCGAGAGGGTGTTGACGATGGCCCCACCGTCCAGATGCGGCAAGGCGGCCTGCGACACCCGCAGGATCGAGGTCAGGTTGACGGACAGGACCCGCTCGAACCGCGCTTCCGTTACCTCGGTGGCATGGCTTTCGTCCAGCATCGCGGCGTTGTTCACCAGCCCGTCCAACCCGCCCAAGATCTTGACCGACTGGGCAACCCCCGCCGCGACCGAGGCCGCGTCCGCGACATCCATCACCACATGCGGAAGGTCCAGCGCAGCAAGCGCCGCTGCATCCACATCGGCCAGCACCACCTGCGCGCCTTGGGTCAGGGCGGCCTTGGCCACCGCCAGCCCGATGCCGCGCGCGGCACCCGTCACCAAGATGCGTTTGCCCTCAAGCATCATCACCGATCCATGGCGTTGCAGCCTGCCCACGCGCGGCTTTCTCTTCGCTCCAGCTGCGCTTCAACCCATCGCCCTTGGCGCGCGCTGCCTCACAGATTTCACGGATGCGGGCCGAGACGACGGGGGCCTCTTCCGCTGTCACATTGCAGGGGTCCAGAAAGATCAACTGATGCATCGACAGATCATCGCGCAACGCCACCGCCGGATTGCCCGACATGGCGCGCGAGGCCAGTTCCCAGGCGTAAAGCCCGGCCTCAGCGTCCAGCTTCAGCCGGACACGGGTGATCGGATTGCCGGTCCAGTCGCCGTGACGGCGGGCGGTGACGCCTTGCAGCCCCGCAAGATCGGCAATCCAGCCGTCCGCAATGGCCGCCTCGCGCGCAGCCTCGGCTGCATGATCGCGCTTCCCCCAGGCCTCCAGCGCCGCGACGGCACCGACGATGGCCTCTTTCCCCGCCTTCATCAGCCGCCCAAGGCCGCGGTTTTGCAGCACCATCGCATGGATCATCCGCGCCCGACCGGCCACGATGCCAGAGGTCGGCCCGCCCAGAAACTTGTGCCCCGACCAGATCACCGCATCGGCCCCCAGCGCCACGGCCCCGGTCAGGTCATATTCCGAGGCCATATCGACGATCACAGGCACACCGTGCGAGTTGCAGATGGCGATGAACAGGTCCATCGGCAATTCGCCCTCGCGCACCGTGTGGTGCGAGACGACATAGACCGCCGCCGCCAACCCATCACGGATCGCGGCCTCCAGATGATAGGTCTCGCACAGCGCGGCCGTGCCAAGGGGCACCACCTCGGCACCTGAGGCGGCAATCGCCTGCGGCACCGAACCGCCATAGTTGACCATGTGGGACATCATCACCGCCACGCGGGTTTCGCACTTGGCAAAAGGCAGCGCCTCGATCGCGTCAAGATCATCACCGGTCAGCGCCGCCGCACAGGCCAGCGTGATGGCGGCTGAGGAAGATGAGGTGACATAGCCCGCCTCGGCCCCCGTGGCTTTGCGGATGGTGCGGTTGGCCAGCGCATGCAACTCGTCGATCCGCACAAAGCGGCCAAGCACATCATCCACCGCCGCCCGCACCTCGGGCGCGACCCGGCTCGCGCCAAGGCTGGTCATGGTTCCGGCGGCATTGATCACCGGCGTCAGGCCCCAGCGTTTCATCACGTCGCTCATCCCTTGATTGCCCCCGAAGACAGCCCCGATATCAGCCAACGCTGGGCCAGAACGGTCAGAATCGCAATCGGCAGGATCGCCAGCGACGAGGCCGCCGCCATCGGCCCCCAATCCAGATTGCGCGCCGAGATGAAGCCCGAGATGAAAACCGGCAGCGTCTTGGCCGAATTGCCCGCCAGCATCACCGGGATCAGGAATTCGTTCCAGGCCAGCAGTGCCACGAAAATCGTGGTCGCCGCCATGCCGGGCAGGATCAAGGGCAAGACGACATGCCAAAGGATCTGCAACCGCCCCGCGCCATCGACGGCGGCACTTTGTTCCAGCGTCACCGGCACCTGCTCGACAAACGAGGTCATCAGCCAGGTCGCGAAGGGCACATTGACGGCGGCATACATCAGGATCAGCGCGAAATGATTGTCATAGACCCCCAGTTTCGAGGTGATGGTGAACAAGGGCACCATGATCACAATGGCCGGAATGGCGCGCACAAGGATCATGCTGATCTCCAGCGGGCGGCGGCTGCGGAAGCGTGGCGAGCGGGCCAGCGAATAGGCAGCAAGGGTTGAAATCAGCACACAGAGGACGGTCGAGGCCAGCGTGATGACCACGGTGTTCAGGTAGATCTGGCCAAAGCCACGGGTGTCGAAAATGGCGATGTAATTCTTCCAGGTTGCTTCAAAATTGAAGAACTTCGGCGGCAGGACGAACGTGTCATTGCGGGTCTTGATCGAGGTCGAGAGCGTCCAGAACAGTGGGAACAGCGAGACGAAGGCCGCGCCCAGAAGCACGGCATAAGAGAGGGCATGGCCAATGCGGCGGCGGGTGGCTTGCTTCATCTCAGGCCCTTTCCGCTGCTCGGCGCCAAAGCCAGTAGACCGGCAGCACCATCAGAACCATCAGAATGCCCAAAGCCGCTGCACGTGAGGTTTGGAAGAAACCGAAACCGGTGTTGTAGATCAGCATGCCCAAGGTCTGGGTCGCGGTACCCGGGCCGCCCTTGGTCGTCACGATGAAGATGATGTCGAACATCTTCAGGCTGTCGATGATGCGGATCATCAGGGTGACAAGGATCACCGGGCCAAGGGCGGGCAGGGTGATGTAGAAGAACACCTGAAACGCGTTGGCCCCGTCGATGGTGGCAGCCTCGGCCGGGCCTTTCGGCAGACCGGCAAGTCCCGCCAGCACGATCAGCATGATGAAGGGGATCGACTGCCAGCTGTCGACGATGACGACAGCCCAGATCGCGGGCCAGCGCGCACCAAGCCAGTTCGGCCCGTCAAGCCCCAGGCCTGCCAGCGCCCAGTTGATGACGCCAAGATCGGTGTCGAACATGAAGCGCCACATCAGGCCCACCGCGACCGGGGTCAACAGCATGGGGATGATCAGGATGGTGCGGAAGACTTGGGTGCCGCGCAGGTTCTTTTCCAGGATCACCGCAAGGCCGATGCCGATTGGCATCTGGACCAAAAGGCCCAGCACAGTCAGCCAGATCGTGGTGCGGATCGATTCCCAGAACCTCGGGTCGGCAAGGGTGGTCGTGTAATTCTCGAACCCGATGAACTTCGGTGGCGCAAAGGCACCAAGCGTCTCGTTGCGAAAGGACAGCCAGAGCGCGCCAAGGATCGGCAGGGCAAAGACGGCAAGGATCAGGACCCAGCTTGGCACCACT
This sequence comes from uncultured Rhodobacterales bacterium, assembly GCA_903917595.1. Taxonomy (GTDB): domain Bacteria; phylum Pseudomonadota; class Alphaproteobacteria; order Rhodobacterales; family Rhodobacteraceae; genus Tabrizicola; species Tabrizicola rara. The sequence continues at coordinate 513 of CAIXBE010000537.1, read as the reverse complement.
AGCGCCTCGGCCAGCCGTGCCATCTGCCGTTCGATGCTGCCTTTGGGTTTCATTTTGCATCCAACAGAATAGAGACTGCGCGCGGCATTGCCACCGCGCGCGGCAAGTTTGTCAGTTCCCGGCTTCTGCGGCCAGAATAGGCTTCAGGACCTCATTCAGCGCATCAAGCCCGGCCTGAATCTCGACTTCGCCGTTCAGCATGGCGGGAAGAGCGTCCAGAACGGCCTTTTCGAACTCAGGCCAGACGCGGATCTGGGGGTAGCGTTCGATGCGGCTTCCCGCCGGGATGTTCAGCAGCGGCAGGTAGGGATGGATCGCCAGAAGCTCAGCATCCGACGAGATCGAGTTGCGCCCGATCGCGGCGGCACCGGCCAAGAGGTAAGGCTTGGTGTTGGACTTGCCGAGGACGAACTCCAGGAACTTCCAGGCGGCCTCGGGGTTCTTGGCGTCCGAGGGGATGCCGATGTTCCAGCCCGCTAGATGGGTGATGTCGACCGCGCCCATCGGCATCGG
>CAIXBE010000536.1 GCA_903917595.1 uncultured Rhodobacterales bacterium | reverse complement strand
CCATAGATCCCCAAAGTTGTTCGTGTCGATGAATTCGGGAAATTCCCCCATCTTTATCGCCAGTTGGCCCACCTGACGGCCCCCGAAAGCTTGTGCGCGGCACCAGAATGGCCCAATCATAGCCAATGTTGCGTGTGTAAATGTAAGTGTGGGGTGTGTGTGTGAGGACGAGGCTGGCAATGGAGATTCTGGACGAGAGTCAGGATTGGCAACAACCCATGCTGGAGATCGCCAAGGGTGACGGTGATTTCCTGCCGCTTGGTGACCGGCATTGGGCGTTCTTTGCCGAACATCGCCCGATGCTGCTGGTGACATTCGAGGATGCCGCGGCGCTGCGTAACAGCGACGACAAACTGCCCGAGCATTTTCAACTCGCCAAGTCGCGCGGCTGGTCGCTGCTGACGATCCTGGCCGACGGTGAGACCTGGTGGCGAGACCCCAGTGTCTATGATTACTTTGACCGGTTGTCCGACGATGGATTCCTTGAGGATTTCGACAGCGTAATCTTTTACGGTGCCGGTGCTGCGGGCTATGCGGCGGCTGCGTTTTCGATTGCTGCCCCCGGTGCCGAACTGGTGCTGATAGCCCCCCGCGCCACCATGGACCCAGCCATCGTCGGATGGGACGACCGCCATCGCAGCGCGCGGCGGCTGGACTTTTCCGACCGCTACGGCTTTGCCCCGGACATGACCGAAAGCGCGCCAAAGGTCTGGGTGATCCATGATCCCCAGAATCCGCCCGATGCGATGCACGCCGCCCTTTTCACCCGGCCCTGGTCCACCCCCCTACTGGCACGCCGCACCGGTGAGGGCACCGAGGACACCTTGCAGGAAATGCAAGTCCTTCACCGCATCCTTGAGGCGGCGATGGAGCGGAAATTTTCGGCCGAGGTGTTCTCGTGGCTTTGGCGCGGGAGGCGGTCAAACGCCAGCTATCTGCGCGCGACTCTGGCGGCCGCAAGGGTCAGCGGCCATCCCCGGCGCGAGGCGATGATCTGCCGTTCCGTCACGGCACGGCTGGACGCGCCACGCTTTGCCCGCAGGCTGGCGGAATTGAACGGCGAGGTTTAAGCGGCCCCGCGCAGGCAGAGTCATTAGGCGGACATCAGTAGTTGACCAGATCCCACAGCTCTTGCGTGCGGTTTTCGGTCATCTGGCGCAGGCAACCATATACCAGCAGCGGCTCGGCTGATCCGCCGCGCATCGGAAACCCGGCGGCGGCGCAGTTGCCGTCGCGATATTCGATCCAGGCCCGCTGCGCGGTGCGCAACGCATCTTCGGCCCCTTGCAGATCGGGCGGCAGGTCGGCGTCCATCGCCTTCATCTCGGCCATCACCTGTTTGTAGGCGGCGTTCAATTCGACATCGGCCTCTTGCCAGTCTATCTCGGCGCAGATGTTCATATCCTGCTGCGCCATCGCATTGGCGCAATCGGGGGTCTCGGCTGCCCCCGGCAGGGCCGATGCACAGACCAAAAGCGCAGCGAAAACAGTGGATGTGCGGGCGGCGGCAAGGGCTGGATACATGAACGGTCTCTTTTGCGATTCTTCAGTGCCCGTTGTCGCATGGTTCCGCCCCCGATGCGCACAGGTTTCGCGCGCCACTGACCTGTGGAATTCATGACCCCAAGGCCGCCAAGGCTCTGGCTTTGGCCCGCCGATTGCGATAGCGGAATGACCCATGCAAACGATCACCCTGCCCCGCCCCGATGACTGGCACCTGCACCTGCGCGACGGCGCAATGCTGCGGGCGGTCCTGCCCGAAAGCGCGCGCCACTTCGCCCGCGCCATCGTGATGCCGAACCTTGTGCCGCCTGTGGTCACGCTGGACGACGCGAAAGCCTACCGCGACCGCATTCTGGCCGCCTTGCCCGACGGCATGGCGTTCGAACCCCTGATGACGCTCTATCTGACTGAAACCACCGACCCCGCCGATGTCGCCGCTGCTGCGGCTTCGGGGCTGATCAAGGCGGTCAAGCTTTACCCTGCCGGGGCAACCACCAACTCGCAGTCTGGCGTGCGCGACCTGACCCGCGTCATGCCGGTGCTGGAGACCATGGCCCGGATCGGCCTGCCCCTTTGCACCCATGGCGAGGTGACGGACCCGGCAATAGACATCTTCGACCGTGAGGCGGCGTTCATCGACACCGTCCTTGTCCCCCTGCGCCACCGCCTGCCCGAATTGCGCGTGGTGATGGAACATATCACCACCGAAGAGGCCGCAGCCTATGTGGCCGAAGGCGGCGACACCCTTGCCGCAACCATAACGACGCATCACCTGATCCTGAACCGCAACCATATCCTCGCAGGCGGGATCCGCCCGCACTACTATTGCCTGCCGGTCGCCAAGCGCGAAAAGCACCGCCTTGCGCTGCGCCGTGCCGCGACCTCTGGCAGCCCAAGCTACTTCCTTGGCACCGACAGCGCGCCGCATGTCGATGCGCTGAAGGAACACGCCTGCGGCTGCGCTGGTTGTTTTACCGCGACCAATACCATGCCGCTTCTGGCGCATGTGTTCGAGGAAGAAGCCGCCCTCGATCGGCTGGAGGGGTTCGCCTCGCGCCACGGCCCGGCTTTCTACGGCCTGCCGGTGAACGCGGGCACCCTGAGGCTGGAGAAGCGCGCAGATCCCTGCATCTGGCCTGACAAGATCCATTCGGATGCCGGCCCCGTCACCGTCTTCAACCCCGGCTTCCCCGTGCATTGGCACGTCGCGACCGAACAAATCTGAAAATTTTCGTCGAAAGTTTTCAGACGTCGAAAGGACAGCGCATGATCCCCTCAACCTTCCCGCCCGCCACTGACATCGCCCGCCTGACCGCCCGCGCGCTTTTGGAGGTCGGGGCCGTCCACTTCAACGCCGACACCCCTTTTGTCCTCGCGTCCGGTCTGCCCTCGCCGACCTATATCGACTGTCGCAAGCTGATCTCATACCCCCGCATCCGATCGACCCTGATGGATTTCCTCGCCGTTACCGTTATGCGCGACGCAGGCTTCGAGGCGTTCGACAACATCGCCGGGGGCGAAACCGCCGGCATCCCCTTTGCCGCCCTGATCGCCGAACGGCTGGCCCTGCCGATGACCTACGTCCGCAAAAAGCCGAAAGGCTATGGCCGCAATGCCCGCATCGAAGGCGTGATGACCCCCGGCCAGCGCGTGCTGCTGGTCGAGGATCTGACCACCGACGGCGGCTCGAAGCTGTCGTTCGTCGATGCGATCCGTGAGACCGGGGCCACCTGCGGCCATACGGCGGTGATCTTTTCCTACGGCATCTTCCCCGAAACCACAGACCGGCTGGCCGCGCATGGCGTGCAGTTGCACCACCTTTGCACCTGGTGGGACGTCCTGGCCGAGGCCCGCGCGCAAGGCAGCTTTTCCGCCGCCACCCTGACCGAGGTCGAGGCGTTCCTCACCGCCCCCCGCGACTGGCAAGAAGCGCGCAAACCGGGCTGATCTGGTCACCGCACCGCAATCTTCCGGTGGGTCGCCCTGTGGAGGGTTTGGGGATATCCGCTTAACCGAATCGCATTTCTAGACCATGGCTGCGCCCAAGTCGCGACATGTGGTAAGGTGTTTGGAACAAACCGCGCTCGAACCGGAATCGGCCACAGCTTGTCCACAGGGTTGTTCCCACCTTGCGTGCCCGCCCCCGGATCGGGCATGACGGGGTCTTTCAAGAGGCAGACATGACCGAAATCACCCAGTTTCGCCCCCTCCTGCCCACTGCCGCCACCCCGGCGGACACCGACGTCCTGCCCCACAACATCGAGGCCGAGCAGCAGTTGCTGGGCGCGATCCTGACCAACAACGACATCTACGACCGCATATCCTCGCTGGTGAAGTCTGAGCATTTCTTCGACCCCGTCCACCAGCGCATCTATGAGATTGCCGCCGCGCGGATCCAGAAGAACGCCCTTGCCTCACCCGTCACGCTCAAGGCGTTTTTCGACGAGGATGCGGGGCTGAAGGAACTGGGCGGCCCGGCCTATCTGGTCCGCCTTGCCGGGGCGGCGATCTCGGCCTACGGCGCGCGCGACTATGCCCAGATGATCTATGACCTGTCGGTGCGTCGCGAACTGATCCAGCTTGGCCGCGACATCGCCGCCCAAGCCGCCAAGGTGGAGATTGCCAGCGAGCCCAAGGACCAGATCATCGAGGCCGAACAGCGGCTTTACAAGCTGGGCGAACAGGGCACCGCCGAGCGCGGTTTTCAAAGCTTTCTGAAAGCCGTCACCGATGCCGTCAACATGGCCAACGCCGCCTATCAGCGCGACGGCGGGTTGGCGGGCATCTCGACGGGGCTGGTCGACATGGACAAGAAGCTGGGCGGCCTGCACCCGTCCGACCTTTTGATCCTTGCCGGGCGCCCGTCGATGGGCAAGACCTCGCTGGCCACCAACATCGCCTTCAACATCGCCAAGGCGCACCGGCGCGGCCGGTTGCCCGATGGCACCGAAGGGTCGGTCGAAGGCGGCGTCGTGGGGTTCTTCAGCCTGGAAATGTCAGCCGAACAGCTTGCCGCAAGGATCCTGTCCGAAGCATCGGAGGTGCCTTCCGAACAGATCCGCCGCGGTGATATGACCGAGATCGAATTCCGCCGCTTTGTCGAAGCCGCCAAAGCGCTGGAGGCCTGCCCCCTTTATATCGACGACACCCCTGCCCTGCCGATCAGCCAGGTCGCCGCCCGCGCCCGCAGGCTGAAACGGACGCATGGGCTGGACGTGTTGATCATCGACTACCTGCAACTGCTGAAGGGCACCTCCAAGGAGAACCGGGTGCAGGAAGTGTCCGAGATCACCCAAGGCCTGAAGGCCATCGCCAAGGAACTGTCGATCCCCGTCATCGCCCTGTCGCAGCTCTCCCGTCAGGTCGAAAGCCGCGAGGACAAGCGCCCCCAGCTGTCCGACCTGCGCGAATCCGGCTCGATCGAACAGGACGCCGACGTAGTCATGTTCGTCTACCGCGACGAATATTACCGCGAGCGGGAAAAGCCAGGCGACCACGAGCTGGAAAAGATGGCGCAATGGCAGTCGATCATGGAATCGGTGCATGGCAAGGCCGAAGTCATCATCGGCAAGCAACGCCACGGCCCGATCGGCACCATTGAACTCAGCTTCGAAGGCCGCTTCACCCGTTTCGGCAACCTTGCCAAACCCTGGCAAGGTTCAGGCGGCCCGGACGTTGGGTTCTAGACCCCCGTCCGGCATTTGCGCTTTTCAAAAATACTCCCGCCGGAGGCTCCTGCCTGTCCCGCACTCGTTCCGCTCGGTGATCAGCGCGCCCGGATCGGATCGGCCAGCAGCCGCAGCCCGTTCAGCACCACCAGCACCGTGCCGCCCTCGTGGCCCAGCACGGCCAAGGGCAGCGGCAGGTTGAAAAACGCGCTGCCGATCACCAGACCGATCATCGCGCCGATGGCCAGCACAAGGTTCTGCCGGATCACCCGCGCCGTGCGCCGTGACAGGGTCCGGGCGGCGGCAAGCTTGGTCATGTCCTCGGCCATCAAGGCCACATCCGCCGCCTGCAGCGCCACTTCGCTGCCTGCAACCCCCATCGCCACGCCAACATCGGCCCGGGCCAGCGCCCCTGCATCATTCACCCCGTCGCCGATGAACGCAACCTTGCCGCGCGCGGCGGCAATATCCACCAGCCGCACTTTGTCGGCGGGCATTAGGCCCGCATGCACCTCGTCCGGGCGCAGGCCAAGCTGAGCGCCGATCCGCGCCGCGACTTCGGCCCGGTCGCCGGTCATCAACAGGATATCGGCCCCACTGGCCCGCAGCGCGACCAGCGCCGCCGCTGCTGACGCGCGCGGGACATCGGCCACCGTCACCGCCCCTAGAACCTTTGCACCGCGACCGACCAGCACCAAAGTCTCGGCTCCGTCCCGCATTGCCGGGGGCAGATCGGGCATGTCCGCCCCCATCCGTGCCAGCATGCGCCGGTTTCCCGCCCAGATCGGCCCCTTGTCATCCTGGCCCGAGATGCCTTCGCTGGGATAGGACTGCACCTCGCCCACAAGTGCAGGCGCGATGCCCCGCGCCGCAACCTCGCGCCGCAAGGCCCCCGCGATGGGATGTTCGGATTGCGCCTCCAGCCCCGCGACCAGCGCCAGAAATGCAGGCTCGTCGCCCTCCAGCGCCACGATACCAACCACCGCAGCCTGCCCGGTGGTCAGCGTTCCGGTCTTGTCAAAGGCAAAGGTCCGGACCTCGGCCAACCCTTCCAGCGCGGCACCACCCTTGAACAGCACCCCACCCCGCGCCGCCGCCGACAGGGCCGACAGGATCGCCGCCGGAACCGAGATCACCACCGCGCAAGGGCTGGCCGCAACCAGCAGCGTCGCCGCCCGGTACAAGGCCTCGGTGCCCGCAAAACCCGCCAGCCGGAACCCGGCATAGGCCAGCACCGACCCCAGCAGAACCGCCACGGTATAGCGCTGGCCAAACCAGTCGGAAAACCGCTCGGACGGGGATTTCATCGCCTGCGCCTCGGTCACCAGCCGGATCATCTGCGCCACCGTGCTGGTGGCAAGGCTGCGGGTAACCTCGACCGTCAGCACGCCGTCAAGGTTGACCGTCGCCTCATGAACCAAAGCACCCGCTGCTTTCCGAACTGGCGCGGATTCGCCGGTGACCGTGCTTTCGTCCAGATGCCCGGCCCCGGCCACCACCCGCCCGTCGACCGGCACCCGTGCGCCGGGGCGCAGGATCACCCGGTCGCCGGGTTGAAGGTCGGCCACCGGCACCTCCTCTACCCCCTCCGGCCCCTCGCGCAATGCAAACTCGGGGCGCAGGTCCATCAGCGCCTCGACAGCGCGGCGGGCCTTGCCCATCGCCCGATTCTCCAGCGTTTCCGACAGCGAAAACAGCGCCAGCAGCACCGCCCCCTCAAGCGCCGCACCAACCGCCGCCGCCGCCAGCGCCGCAACCACCATCAAAAGGTCGATGTCCAGCCGCCGCCGCACTATCAGCTCGCACAGCGCTGTCCCCGCAGCCGGAACCCCGCCCGCCAGATAGGCCAACCCCAGCGCCGCCCCGGTCAGCCCCAGCGGCAAGGGCTGCACGAAAGCATCCAGCGCCCCAAGCCCCAGCCCGATCCAGCACAGCAGCGTCAGATAGATCCCGGAGTCATCCTCGGACTCATGTGTCATGTTCAAACTCCTGATCCCCACACCGTCGCGCGCAGGCGGCAAAAGGGCAAGCCCGGCGGCCACAAAGGTTTTCCCTTGACCCCGTCGCGCCTGCGGTCAAAAGAACCGCATGGCCACTGCGACCCTGACCATTGACCTTGATGCCATCGCCGCCAACTGGCAGGCGCTTGACCGCATGTCCGGCCCGCAAGTGCAGACCGCCGCCGTGGTCAAGGCCGATGCCTACGGGCTTGGCGCGGCCCGCGTGGCACGTGCATTGGCCCAGGCCGGGGCGCGGCGGTTCTTTGTCGCTTGCGCCGAAGAAGGGGCCGTGGTCCGCCAGTCGCTTGGCCTTGGCCCGCAGATTTGTGTCCTGAGCGGCCACATGCCCGGCGACACCGAGATGATCCACGATCTTGACCTGACGCCGATGCTGAACAGCCTCGACCAGATCACCCGGCATCTAGAGTCGCTGCCCGGTCACCCGTTCGGGGTCCAGCTTGACACCGGCATGAACCGGCTTGGGGTCGAACTGGCCGAATGGCAGGCTGTCGCCCCGATCCTGATCAAGGCCGGCCCCGAGCTTCTGATGAGCCACCTTGCCTGCGCCGATGACCCCGACCACCCGCTGAACGAGGTCCAGCTGCGCACCTTCCACGACATGACCGACGGTACCGACCTGCCGCGCAGCCTGTCGGCCACCGGTGGCATCCTTTTGGGACCGCGCTATTATTTCGACCTGACCCGCCCCGGCGTCGGCCTTTACGGCGGCCTGCCCCATACCACTGCCAAGCCCGCCCTGCGCCTGTCGCTGCCCGTCATCCAGACGCGTGAGGTCGCGGTAGGCGAAACGGTCGGCTACAGCGCCACCTGGACCGCCCGCCGCCCGTCGGTCGTGGCCACGGTCGCGGGCGGCTATGCCGATGGCCTGCCCCGCAGCCTGTCAAATCAGGCCCGGCTTTGGGACGGCGACCAGCCCTGCCCGCTGATCGGCCGGGTGTCGATGGACCTGATCACCGTCGATATCACCGACCTGCCCGAACTGCCCCGCACGCTGGACATCCTCGGGCCGCATCAGACCGTTGACGCCCTTGCCGTCGCCGCCGACACCATCGGATATGAGATCCTGACCGCGCTCGGGCCCCGCTATACCCGCCGCTACATCGGACAACCGGCATGATCGCACACCCCCTCGCCAGCCTCCTTGCCAACCTTGGCCGCCCGGTCCTGCAGGCACTTGCCGCCCTTGGCCGGGTCACCCTT